>DYRC01000006.1:0-25251 GCA_020718925.1 Desulfonema limicola | reverse complement strand
GCGAACCGTAAAGACATTTGATTGCATTGACATGAAGCGGCGTATCCAAGAAAAAATCTATAATGAAACCTGCGATATGGGATCAAAAGAATTGTTGGAATATTTTCATAGTCGGGTAGCACAGGGATCGTTTGCACATTTTTTCCCGGAATTGAAAACGAATATTGAAAAAAACGAGAACTAAGTGAACCCCAAATCCCCCGACAAATGGCTCGTCTTCACAATGGTCGCCATCGGTGTATTCATGTCCACGCTGGACGGCAGCATCGTCAACATCGCCCTGCCCGCGATTATGAAAAACCTGAACGTGCAACTCAGCACTATTGAATGGGTAACGATGGTGTATCTTCTGATTGTCTCTTCGCTGCTCTTATCCTTCGGCAGATTGAGCGACATCAGAGGCAGACGATGGGTGTACAGCCGGGGGCTGGCGATTTTTTCCGTAGGCTCATTATTTTGCGGCATATCATACACTGCGGCGTGGCTGATTTTTTCCCGCGCGTTTCAGGGATTCGGGGCGGCGATGATCATGTCCTGCACACCCGCATTGATGGCAGACGTATTTCCGGTGTCGGAGCGCGGCAAGGCAATGGGATTGGTCGGCATGGTGGTGGCTTCGGGGCTGACGCTGGGTCCGGCTGTCGGCGGCTGGCTGCTCTCTTATTTTTCATGGCAGTTTATTTTTTATATCAATGTGCCGATAGGAATCATCACCGGAATTTTTGCCACAAAATTATTAAGAGGCACAAAAGCAGACATCAGCCATCCCGAAGCCTTTGATTGGCCCGGGACATTTTTTCTTTTGTTTTGCGCCTCGCCATTCCTGCTTGCACTGACCCATGCGTATCAATGGGGATATACTTCAACACAGACGCTTTCTTTACTGCTTGTATCTCTGCTCGCAATATTAGGATTTATCCGAACCGAGATACAAAGTCCGCATCCGCTGATACAGCCCTTACTCCTTAAAATCCGGCTATTTATCTTTCCGGTGATTTCCGCCATGATTCTGTTTATCGGGCTGTTCACAATGGTATTTCTCATGCCCTTTTTTCTGATGCAGCCGTCCGGATTTTCCGTCAGGCAAGCCGGGATGATCATGGTAACGCCGTTTGTTTTTCTTTCAGTATTTTCACCGCTTGCAGGCATCTTGTCGGATCGGATCGGATCACAGATATTATGCACGGTCGGCATGATGATTTTAAGCATCGGGCTTTTCCTGCTTTCACAACTGACGCCGCTGACCTCTCCGTTTCCGGCGGTGTGGCGGCTGGCAATTGTCGGATTCGGCATTTCAATTTTCAATGCCCCGAACAGTTCTCTGATTATGAGTTCTGTTCCGCCGAAATACATGGGCGTCGCTTCGGGAACCGTTGCAACCGCCCGAAATTTAGGCATGGTGATCGGAATTGCCATAGCCGGAACCGTGTTTAACACGGTATTTCATACGTTAAGCGGCGGCGTTCACCTGAAAGAATATCTTCCCGCGCTGGAATCAGCATTTATGCCCGCATTCCGATATGCGATGTTATCCGGCTGCATGGTGGTGATGATTGGGATTCCGATCACGTTCTTTCGCGGCGCCGGGGGCGGAGACTAATACTGATTCGCTATCAAAGAATGATAAAACACCCCTCCCCCCCGCCCCCTCCCCGAAACGGAGAGGGGGAGTACTGATGATGCATCCCCCCCCTTCCCTTTCAGGGAAGGGGGCCGGGGGGTTAGGTGAGTTTGAAAGCGATTTGGTATAATATCGAACAATACAAACAAGGATATGTTATTCCTCATTCTTCAATGAACCCTGTCCGGTAGATTCCAACACGCTGCTCCATAATTTTCCGTTCGGATTGACTTTTTTGCGTTTTCCCGCAGAGGCGATCATGGGAATATGCACAAAATGATTGTTCCAATGCCCGATGAGCAGCTTGGTTTTTCCAGCCATAGCCGCATGAACCGAATCGCGCCCCAGAAAGCTGCAGAATACATGGTCGTTGGCATTTGCCGGCAGACTTCGGATAATATAGCTCGGATCAATGTATTTTAGCGAAATGGAAATGTTTTTCTTTTTGAAATATCCGGCAATCGCATCTTTTAAAAATATGCCGATGTCATGCAGCCGGGCATTGCCGGATTCGTCTTTGTCCGAGCTTTCTCCCAATAATTTCTGTCCCGCGCCTTCAGCCACAATAATCACCCCGTGAGATCGTTCCTGCAGCCGTCTTTCAAGCGAAGCAAGCAGTCCTTTGGGTCCGTCCAAATCAAAATCTACTTCCGGTATCAGAACAAAATTAATATCCTGCTGTGCCAAAGCCGCACTTGCCGCAATAAAGCCCGAATATCTGCCCATCAGCTTGATAAGCCCGATACCGTTGGGATAGCCTTCAGCTTCGTTATGCGCTGCCCGGATGGCAGTGGTGGAAATTTCAACTGCCGTGTCAAATCCGAAAGAGCGCGACACCATGTAAATATCATTGTCAATGGTTTTCGGAATGCCGACCACGCTGATTTTAAGCCCTCTGGCAAAAACCGTTTCCGCTATTTTGTTTGCTGCCATCAGGGTTCCGTCTCCGCCGATCATAAACAAAACGCCGATATTCATCCGCTCAAGCGCATCCACAATATCATCTATATCCTGCGGACCTCTGGAAGAGCCTAAAAAAGAGCCGCCTTTTTTGATAATATCAGACACCACGCGGGGATTAAGCTCTATGAAATCATGCCGATACTTGGGAATAAACCCCTGTAATCCATAGCGGATGCCGTAAATATTCCGCACACCGTAAGCAAAATACAACTCCAGCACAATTGCCCGGATAATGCCGTTTAACCCCGGACAAAGTCCTCCGCAGGTTACAAGAGCGCACCTAAGCTTGCTCGGATCAAAATAAATTTTCTCTCTCGGACCGGCAAGCTCAAATGAGAGCGGTGTCTTTCCGGTTTTAAACTTTTCCGACATCTCGTCCGTATTCACGTCAATCAGAACTCTGTTGCTGTCCGAAACAAAATATCGGAAGGGCGATCCCGGTTTTTTGATGGGATTGGATATTTTGGATTCTCCCAATGTGGGAATAACCGTGTCAATATCGGTGAAATTGGTGATGATCGATTTGGTTTCCATGAGAACTATCTCCCCCTTGTCATTTCTGAAATCCTTCATCCTGATTTCATAAATTCAGTTCTGCGGATATTCGCTTAAATGATTAAATTCATACAGCCCGGTAGCGCGAAGCCGGGCAATCAGTTCCTTCAATTCTTCTATATCATTCCAATCTTTGAGAAACATTTCATCGTGGCAGAGAAATACAAGATGATTCTCTGTAAATGTTTTCCGCTCCCTCAGCAGCTTTTCAATAAGATACATCATATCATCCACAGTCTGAAGCAGCAATCCGTTTCGCTCGTTATGCCGCCACTCCAAATCCCATCCGAATATGGTGTAACCTTTTTTAAAGAGAAGATCAGCCGCAGCCACGCCGCTTTTGTTATCGTTAAGCGACTTGGATTTAAGCCGCCACATATTGCGACCGGGCAGCCGTACCTGCTTATTTTTCAACCCGAGTACTTGTTCATTTTTTACAATATCTTTCAAGACCTTATCAGGCTGCTTATAATACCGGATATATTTTTCATCCGCATGACTATAACTGTGATTGCCGATTTCAATGCAGGGGTTCAATTCATAGAGCTGATAATATGATTTCAACCGACTGCTCTGCTTGATATGAGAACCGATCACAAACACATTGATTTTTATCTGCCCTGCCTGCACAGCCGCAGAAATATCCTCGCTTCCCTCTACGGGACCATCATCAAATGTCAGATAGAGATGATAACGGGGTTCTTTTTTAGGCGGGGTTTCAGGGGGGGTAACAGCATTTCCGGCATAAACACAGCCGATGCATACCATACAACAGAGAAACGGCAAAAAAATGATACGTTTCATGCTTATTCTGCTTTCTTTCTATACCTCAAATTCCATGTCTGCCCCTACGGCAAAGCAGCCCATGTTAATGCCTTTTTCAGCCAGAATCCGCCGGGCGTCTCTGACCATTTTATCCACCTGCCGATCAGATCGATCCTGATTCAGATGAAACATGCCGAAATTTTTCACTCCGGCTTCGATTGCCAACTCAAGCGTATCTGTATAGCTTGAATGTCCCCATGAGATTACTTTTTCATATTCCTGCGGCGTATATTCCGCATCGTGAAACAAAAGGTCTGCGCCTTTGCAGAACTCAAGATAATTCCGGTACGGCAGTCCGCCGGGATGAACCATTCTCAATTCGTTATCGGTCAGAAAGACAAAAATTTTGCCATCTTCAATAAACTTATACCCGCTGCCGGTATTCGGGTGGCTGAGTTGAATCGGTTCAACAATAACAGAGCCGATGGAAAAAGATAGCGTACAGGTTTTTTCATAAATAAACTCTGATCGGATATCTGAAAATCTGACCGGGAAATTAGGCGGACCCATGACTCTGGAAAGCATTTTTCCGACATAACTGGGAAACGGACAGCGCAGAATCCTGAACTGAGACTGGGGAAGATAAATGGGCTTGAAAAAGGGCATCCCCAGAACATGATCCCAGTGTGCATGGGTAAAAACCAGATGAAATTTGGTGAAGCCTTCTTTCATCATCTGATTGCCAAGCCTTCGGATGCCGGTTCCCGCATCTACAATGATGATGTCATTGCTTTTGGTGCGAATCTCCAAGCAGGTCGTATCGCCCCCGTATTTGGCATATTTTTTCCCTGAAACCGGAATAGACCCTCGTGATCCCCAGCATCTGATATACATGTTTCTTCACTCCGAAGAAAATGGCGTCTTTAGGTTGTTGTTCCGAAAAAAGTATGCCATATTCCGTCATGCTCCCGCGTTTCGATGATCCGGGCTTTGCTTTGGGCAAGCTTTAGCGCAATGTCTTTGGCTTCGCTCCGCAGCAGCCCGGATAAAATAAAAAATTCTTTTTCAAAAAAAGCCCTGACCGAAATCAACTCCTTCATTACGGCATAGTGAATATTTGCAATCACAAGTTCGGCAGAATAAGAAACAATCTCTTTCGCATCTGCCTGAACTGCGATAACCTGATTTTCCAGCCCGTTCAGAATAACATTATTTCCGGTTGTTTTTGCTGCCAGAAAATTGAAATCCGCCGCTATCACCTTCCCACAGCCCGCCTTAGCCGCAGCTAATGCTAAAAGCCCGGTCCCGCATCCCAAATCCAGCGCAGATTCAATCGGCTGATCTTTGAATATCTGCTCAATAAAATACAGGCAGTCGCGGGTCGTGGGATGCGTCCCTGTCCCGAATACCACCCCGGGATCCGATATGATGGGAATTTCATACCCCCTGTATTTCCGGCGTTTCCCAAGGCGGATAGATGACAAAGCTTCCGGCTCTGAAACTCGAAAGCCTTGTCCCCTGCCATTCTTCATAGCTCATGCAGAACTGATCTATCAGGCTCAACTCCGGGTGCGCGGCTATAAGCGCATTCACCTCATTTTCCGCAGACTTGGAAAAAAACAGAAATGAAAATCCCTCTTCTTCCCAATTACCGATAAACGTCTCCGAAGCGATGCTCCCCGCATTCAGCCGCCCCTGAAGATAATAAATATACAATTCATGATAGGGGGTTTTCACTTTGCACTTTCTGTTATGTGTTAAGTGTTATGTGTTATGGAAAATTTTCACTTAACACTTAACACTTTCCACTTAACACTTTCCACTTCTCTCACGCTTTAGGCAACTGATCCAGATACCAGTTCATGGGATCAAGCAGCGTAAAGCCCATATTTTTCAGCTTTTTCTTGATATTCATCACGTTATTGGTCAGCAGATACGGGAACACCGCCCGCTTGTTTTCATCCCAATACCGGGCAACCAGAATGCTGCCGAAAGATACTTTTTCTTCGCTGATCGCATCTACAATCCGCTTCATCTGTCCTAATTTGTTTTCAACCAGAATGCACAACAGGGTTCCCGGCTCTTCGATACCTAAAACATTGATAAATGCCCGCATCATATCCCGGATGGAGATAATCCCCTGAAGTTTGCGGTTTTCGTCCACCACCGGAAAGGCGCCTACTTTGGTCTGCTGCATCAGCATAATCGCGTCTTCCAGAGTATTTGCCGGAGAAATCGTAACCGGATTTTTGGTCATAATATCTTCGACTTTGAGCTTTGTAATGCGCTCCCGTTCCTTCTGCGTATCCAGATCTGCCAGTGCTACGGAAGGCATCGCGCTTCGGATATCTCTGTCCGTAACGACTCCGAGCAGAATATTATCCTTATCCACCACCGGAATATGGCGGATGTTGTTCTGTTTCATCTTCTCGCTGGCTTCGAGAATCGGGGCGTCTTTATGAATGGTAATCACTTTTTTGGTCATGGATTTGTCAATAAACATAGCTTCCTCCGACGGATTTAAGGTTTAATTCCGAGTAAAACTCTGACATGGTTGGCAATGAGTTCGGGAAGACGCTCCAAGCAGTAACCGCCTTCAAGCACGGAAAGGACTCTGCCTTTGCTGTATGAATCTCCCATTTCCATAATCTTGTCCATTATCCATGTATAGCATTCTGTGGAAAGATTGATATTGGACATTTCATCGTCAATATGCGCGTCAAATCCCGCCGACACAATGATCACTTCAGGCTGAAACTGTGCAAATGCCGGAATCAGGTCTCTTTCAATAAGATGTTTGAATTCGGTATCGCCCTGTCCCGGCAGCATCGGGGAATTGAGCGTGAACCCGTACCCCAGATCAATGCCCTTTTCAAAATCGCGTCCCGTGCCGGGAAATGAAAATGAGGGATGTTCATGGACGGAATAATAAAACACCGTAGGGTCTGCTTCAAAAATGTGCTGGGTTCCGTTGCCGTGATGCACATCGAAATCAACAATGCCGACTCTGCCGATGCCCCATTCCTGTTGAAGATACCTTGCCGTAATCGCCACATTATTGAAATAGCAGAATCCCATGGCTTTTGAGACTTCGGCGTGATGTCCCGGCGGTCTGACCGCGCAGAACGCATTCTCAATCCTGCCTTCCATCATCATTTTGGCAGCTTCCATAATTCCGCCCACAGCCAGAGCGGCAATGTTGTAGGTGTCTTTGCACATCTGGTTATCCGGATAGTCAAATTCTGTCATGCCCAACAGACACGCATCCTCAAACCGCATCAGATATTTGATACTGTGAACCGCCTCTATCCATTTCTGGTTAGCTTTGACTGCTTTGACCGGAATAATATTCTGAAGAAGTCCGGCTTGTTCCAGCCCTTTGTAAGCTGCTCTCAGACGATCCGGCATTTCAGGGTGATACTGCCCCGTATCATGCAGCAGATAGCGGTCATCATACAAAAAACCCGTTTTTCTCATGATTTTCCCCCTGGTTCAATCCACCCCTGTTGTGAGGGGCGATAATTTCAGTGAAAAATTTTATCAAAAATCCGATACGCAGACATCAACGCCGGATTATCTTTCGGCAGTTCCATTGTCGGGCGGCCGTTCAAATCATATTCATAGACCGTCTGATCTTCCGGAATAACGCCCCCAAGTGCCAGCCCTTCTTTTTCAAGAATACCCAGCACGGACGCAGAGGGAGCCTCCTTAGCCTGATTGATGATCAGATAACTTTTGCTCACGCCGATATTGAGTTCCCGCGACAGCTTGTCAATTCGGATAGCTGCTTCAAGCCCCCGGCGGGACGTGTCGCTGACCACCAGCAGGACATCCACGTTTTTTGTCGTGAGCCGGCTGATGTGTTCCATCCCGGCTTCATTATCCATCACAATATACGGATAATTATTGCTCAGTTTTTCCAAAAAGCCCGCCAAAAGACTGTTTGCCGCACAATAACAGCCGGAGCCTTCGGGCTGCCCCATAACAATGAGATCATAGCCTTCCGCATCCATGACCGCTTCTTCCAGCCGCATTGAAATAAACACATCCTTGGTCATGCCTGCCGGGACCTTGCCTTTTTTCATGTCCTCGCGGGCATCTCCTATCGTGTCTCTGACTTCAAGCCCCAGGACTTCGTTGAGATTTGCATTCGGGTCTGCATCCACCGCAAGAACAGGCTTTTTTCCTTTTTCCACCAAATATCTTACGACCATGCCTGCCACAGTGGTTTTTCCGGTTCCGCCTTTTCCTGCCAGCGCAATTGAAAACGCCATAAATGTATCGCTACCTTTCAACCCCTCCCCCTGCCCTCCCCTGAAAGGAGAGGGGAGTTTTCCGCCCCCAAAACGGAGAGGAAGGATTCTCCCCCCTTCCCTTTCAGGGAAGGGGGGCAGGGGGGTTAGGTCAGATGATAAAACATTATTTTTTAAAATTTTTCAAACGTTTTTTTAATTTTTTGCTTTTTTCGGATTTTTAATGGCTTTGATAATCTCTTCTGCCATATCCGGCAAGGCGACAATCTGATCTGCCGCGCCGAGTTTGATGGCTTCTTTGGGCATTCCGAATACCACGCAGGTTTCTTCATCCTGAGCAATGGCATAAGCGCCGCTCTGGTTCATGGCAAGCAGCCCGTTCGCGCCGTCAGAACCCATGCCGGTCAGCAGAACGCCCACGGCATTTGCGCCTGCATATTTGGCTACGGAATGAAACAGCACATCCACGCTGGGACGCTGATAATGCACCGGAATACCGTCTTTGATTCTGACAATATAAACCGCTCCGCTCCGCTGAAGCAGCATGTGGCGATTTCCCGGGGCAATCAGGGCAAGCCCCGGCACAACATGATCGTTATCTGCGGCTTCACGCACCTCAATGTCGCAGATTTCGTTAAGCCGTTTGGCAAACGCGCTGGTAAAATGCTCCGGCATGTGCTGTACAATAATGATTCCCGGCGAACTCAACGGCATACGTTTGAGAATATGCTCAATCGCACGGGTGCCGCCGGTAGATGCGCCGATGGCAATCACCTTGTGCGTTGTTTCCAATCGGAAGTCGCTGACTTTTTGCGGCTGAACCGTATCTTTTTCTTTATGCGGCTGAATCCGGGCAGACGCCGCAGCCCGAATCGCATTGACCAATGTTCGGGATACGTCAATGGTGGAATATGCCGAACCGGGCTTGCACAGCACCTCGACTGCGCCAAGTTCCAATGCTTTCAAGGCATTTTCGCTGTTTTTGGGCGTGAGGGAACTTAACACCACCACCGGCATCGGATAATGCTTCATCAGCTTGGATAGAAAAGACAATCCGTCCATTCTCGGCATTTCCAGATCAAGGGTAATGACATCGGGTCTCAGTTTGGCAATCTGTTCTCTTGCCATGTATGGATCAACCGCGGTTCCGACAATCTCAATATCTTTGTATTTTGACAATTCCCGGCTCAGAAGGGTTCTGACTACCGCCGAATCATCTACGATCAGTACTTTAATCATATTATCCTGCCCAAAAACTATCTTTTCCAGCCGCCGATGAGATGCAGATGCAGATGAAAAATCATCTGACCGCCGCCTTTTTCGACATTGGTTACCACCCGATATCCGGATTCATTCACGCCTTCTTTTTTTGCCATTTCTTTCGCAACAAGAAGAAGCTCGCCCAGAATATTCCGATCCTCTTCAGACGCATCATTGAGGCTTCGGATATGCTTTCTGGGAACTATCAGAAGATGCACCGGCGCTTCAGGATGAATATCCCGGAATACGACCGCGTTCTCAGTTTCATACAAAAACTGAGTCTCCATCTCACGGTTTGCGATTTTGCAAAACAGACAGTCTTTTTCCATATCGTTTTTTTCCTTATAACGCTATAATAATTATACACCGTATCATCAGTTTAGATGATTTTCTATCACAAGGCAATACTAAAAGATAAACATTTTATTGATAGTATCGAAATGATTATGTTATACATAAAGCTATGAAAATATCTTATACAAGGGGCGGCATCTCATGATCGGTTTCAGAAAGAAGGATCAGCTATCAGATATACAAAAGCCGTTGTCTTCTGCTGCCGAACTTCTCAGAGAAAGCTGCCGAAACGCCGAACCCGCGTTTATCGCCATCGGCACAGAACTTGAAGTTGTCTATGCCGCGGCCACCCGGCTGACTCAGCAGACTATCGGAATCATCCGGCTGATTACCGGAGAATCGCAGGAAGAAAGCGTTTTATCCAAAGTGGCTTCTGTGGCAGAAAATTCTTTTTCAGAGCTGAAAAGCCGACATATCAGCGTTCAGGATAATCTTGAAAGCATTATTTCCATCATTCGCCATCTTTCAGAGCTTCATGAGATATGTTCGGTCGTGGAAAAAATAGCGTTGTTTTTAAGGATTATCGGGCTGAATATGGATATTGAATGCTCCCGTCAGCCTGAATTTGCCGAATTGTTCGGCTTTGTAACCCGCGACATCAGAATGCTCTCAGACAGCGTATCGGCTGTTGTGCAGAACATCAGAAACGATACGGACATAGCCCGATCCGGACAGATCTCGGCATCTCAGGAAATCAGAAAAGATTCGGAAGATCTGGTCAGCCTATCTGTCGATGCTGAAAAAGTGATCAGAGAGGCTGTTCGGAACATTGAAGCCTTCACGGAACTCTCGGTAGAGGCAATACGGCAAATCGGCAATTATTCTCAGATGGTATCGGAGCATGTGGCAGATGTGGTGGTCGCAATTCAGTTTCATGACAGCATGAGCCAGCGGATTGAGCATATTGTCAGCGCTATTGAAGATGTAAAAAAACTGCCGACTGAATCCGGCAATAAAGAGCTTAGGCAAAAATATCTCGGAACAGCCCATGCGATTATTGAGCTTCAGATAAACCATATAGGACATATCACGTCCGAATCCGACAGCGTTTATCAGAAAAGCATGTCCGCATTTCAACGGATCGGATCCGAAGTCGCGGTTCTGCCTGAAAGTCTTTCAACGCTCGGAAAAGGCAATACCTCCGATCCTCTGACCGGGCTAATTGCAGCGCTTTCCAGCCTGCATCATCTTCTGGGGCAGGGGCGGCAGTTGCTGGATAAAATTCAGAAAAGCACAAATTATGCCACTGAAACCACAGATCGGCTGTCGGCATATCTGAAGCAGGTCAGAGATTTCAGCTTTCAGACCCAACTGATCGCCCTAAATTCCGTTATCAAAGCCGCTCACATCGGCAGGGAAGGCGCGACTCTGGAAATTCTTGCTCAGAAAATGAAAGAACTCTCAGAGCATGCAAATGATTTTGCGGCAAATGTGGAAGAAATTCTGGGAAGCATCACGCTGGAGACGCAGGAGTTAAAGCAGCGGGCATTGCAAATCTCAAAAGATGTCGGAAAAGCCAGAGCCTCTCTGGATAGCGGCATTAATGATATTTCAAGTGCTTATGAGCAGTTTAAGCGTGATGCGGATGATATAGCCGAGCATTCCGAAACACTGAGGCAGTCTGTTGAAAAAGCAAGCGCCAGCCTTATCTTTCTTCCCAAATTGACAGAAGAAATAAACGGGTGTTTTCAGCAGTTGAAACAGATTGATCGGATATTGGTTCCGTTTGCGGTGCAGGATAGTGATGATCTGACAGATGAATTTGAAAAGATCGGAGAACGCTATACGATGAAAAAAGAACGGGATATTCATGTACAGACCGTCAGAGACGAACATATCCCTGAAATTTCGGAAAAAAAAGATGATGAGACTGAAGATTTCGGAAAGAATGTAGAGCTTTTTTAGGAGGAACAGTATGGATTTCAAACTTGAATCGTCGGGTGAAGGATTTGTGAGCCTTGACGGTGAACTTACCATAGAATATGCGGCAGAATTGAAAGCTTTGCTGATACGCGCATTGGAAAATGCAGACAGAATATATATTTATCTGAAAGATGTAAGCGCTGTTGATCTTTCCTGTCTTCAACTGCTGTGTTCTGCACATCGTAGTGCAGTGAAAGCCCAAAAGCATATTACATTGGATCGCGGAAATTGTGAGATATTTGAACAAACGATAAAAGATGCGGGCTTCTGTCGTTCCAGCGATTGTCAGAAAGACCCTTATGGAAACTGCTTTTGGATGGGAGGTGAGCAGCCATGAGCAAAACCATCATGACTGTTGACGATTCAGCCAGTGTGCGCCAGATGGTCAGTTTTACGCTCAAAAGCGCGGGATATGATGTGATCGAGGCGGTTGACGGAAGAGACGCGGTTGCCAAACTGAACGGACCCCGCGTTCATCTGGTGATTGCGGATTTGAACATGCCGAATATGAACGGCATTGAGTTGATTCGGGCTGTCAGAGTCAATCATAGCTATAAGTTCGTTCCGATTGTCATGCTGACCACCGAATCGCAGGCTGCCAAAAAACAGGAAGGCAAAGAAGCCGGAGCTACGGGCTGGATTGTAAAACCCTTCAAGCCCGCGCAATTATTAGCCGTAGTCAAAAAAGTCATCGGATAAAATGTCTAGCACCTAACCCCCCGACCCCCTTCCCTGAAAGGGAAGGGGGAGTATACGCTCCCCTCTCCGTTTCGGGGAGGGGTCGGGGGAGGGGTAAAACAGGAGGAAGAATTATGAAACTCAAAGACATCAGAATGAAGCCCAAGCTAATCGGATTATTTTTAATTATCGGGCTATTGCCGCTCATCGGCATCGGCGCATTAAGCAGTTGGTTAAGCCGGAACGCGCTGATAAAAAAATCTTATGCCCAATTGGAAAGTGTCAGGGAAATCAAAAAAGCGCAGATTGAAAAATATTTTGCCGACTGCAAAGGAGATATAAATGTTTTAACTGAGGTAACCGGCGCGTTCAGAAAACAGGCATTTGACAAACTCAAAGCCGTTCAGGAGCTTAAAAAAGCGCAGGTAGAAAATTATTTTCAGGAACGGTTCAGCGATATTGACGTATTGTCTCAGAATGAAACGATAACTGAAGCCCTGCATGAATTTGCAGCAGCATTTTTACAGGATGGCAAGCGTATAGACGGTTCTGCATGGAAAACCGCACATGAAAAATTTGCGACTTGGCTGGACATATACAAAGGACAATCCACCTATTATGATCTGTTTCTGATCTCCAAAGACGGCAATGTGGTCTATACTGCTGAAAAAGAATCTGATCTGGGGCAGAATATTCTTGACGGAAAACTGAAAAAAAGCCCGCTTGCAAAATGTTTTTATAAAGCAATGAAAGAGTCTGCGATTCAGGATTTTGAGCCTTACGCGCCATCCAATAATCAGTATGCGGCATTTATCGGCGCACCTGTCAAGCGCAAAGGAGAAACCATCGGCATTGTGGCGTTTCAACTGTCGCCGGAGCCTTTTAATGTGATTGCCCAGCGCCGGGATGGCATGGGTAAAAGCGGAGAAACGTATCTGGTTGGGAAGTACGACGGCAAGACCGCTTTCAGAAGCAAGCCTCTGGTAGTGGGGAGTGGTAGCTTTTCTATCGGGCATGAAATTGCAAGAGATTATATTGATGAAGCGTTGTCGGGAAAATCGGGACAGGATATATATCCGGGCGGGTTCGGAAAGCTTGTGCTGGCAGCCTACGCGCCCTTGAACCTCAAAGGACTGAACTGGGCATGTATTTCAAGAATTGATATAGAAGAGGCAATAGTTCCGGCAGGAGACGGGCGCAATGATTTTTTTGCAAATTACATCGGAAAATACAATTATTACGATTTGTTTCTGATTACTCCGGATGGTCATATTTTTTATACTGTTGACCATGAATCCGATTATGATACCAATATTCTTAACGGAAAATATGCCGATACCAATCTCGGCGAATTGGTGAAAAAAGTGTTGCAGACACGGCAGTTCGGGATAGCGGATTTCAAGCCTTACGCGCCGAGCAAAGACGCGCCTGCCGCATTTATCGCTATGCCTCTGACAGACGGAAAAGAGATTCAACTGATCGTGGCACTTCAACTATCCGTAGATTCTATCAACAGCATCATGCAGCGCAGAGAAGGCATGGGCAAGTCCGGTGAGACGTATCTTGTAGGAGCGGATTATCTGATGCGCTCGGATTCTTTTTTGGATCGGGATAATCATACGGTGAAAGCCTCTTTTGCCAATCCGACAGTTGGCAGTGTCCGTACCGAAGCGGCAGCAGACGCGCTTTCCGGCAAAACCGCAGAAAAGATTATCAAAGATTACAAGGGGAATCCGGTTCTTTCTGCCTATACGTCTCTGAAGATGGGAGATACGACATGGGCGGTGATTGCTGAAATTGACGAAGACGAAGTGATGTCGCCGATTCATAATGTGTTGTATTCCATTGTAATAGCCGCGTTGATTATCGGCGCTCTGGTGGCATTTTTAGGATTCAATATTGCCAAAGGAATTGCCAAGCCGCTGATGGAAGGCGTTGAATTTGCCCGGCGGGTGGCATCAGGCGATTTAGGTGCAGATATAGATGTATCACAGAAAGATGAAGTGGGAATGCTGACAAAAGCCCTCAGAGAGATGATTCTGAAGCTGCGCGAAATTGTTTCATCTGTCAAAAACGCGACAGACAATGTAACTTCCGGAAGCGGGCAGTTGAGTTCAACCGCACAGGAATTATCACAGGGAACGGGCGAGCAGTCATCCTCTGCCGAAGAAGTTTCCGCATCTATGGAAGAAATGTCGTCCAATATCCGTCAGAATGCGGATAATGCAATGGAAACCGAAAAAATTGCGGTAAAGGCTGCGGACATAGCCGGAAAAAGCGGCAGGTCTGTTTCCGAAACCGTTATTGCCATGAAAAAAATTACCGAAAAAATTTCGATTATTGAAGAAATTGCCCAGCAGACCGGGCTTTTGGCACTGAATGCGGCAATCGAAGCCGCCCGTGCCGGAGAACATGGCAAGGGTTTTGCAGTAGTATCTTCTGAAATCCGAAAATTGTCTGAAAGAAGCCGGATTGCCGCAGCAGAGATCAGCGAGTTGTCTGTTACCAGCGTGGCGGTTGCGGAAAACGCCGGGGAAATGCTGTCTCTGCTGGTTCCTGATATTCGCAAAACTGCGGATTTGGTTCAGGAAATTGCCGCAGCAAGCAAAGAGCAGAATTCAGGCACGGATCAGATTAACCGGGCAGTTCAGCAATTGGATCAGGTGATTCAGGAAAATGCGGCAGCAGCGGAGGAGATGTCTTCTACGGCGCAGGAGTTGAGTTCTCAGGCAGAATTACTTCAGCATACTATGAAATTTTTTAAAGTCGGCGGATATGGCGTCAATGTGTCCGAACATGCGGAAAAGCATCTTTTGCCGTTGGTGCATTCGGAAAGCAAAACAGAGTTTCGGCATGAACATGACAGCCTCGGCATATTGAGCCATGAAAAAGCAGGCGATAAAGTTCTGACCGAGATTGCTGATCAGCACGAAGATGCAGGATTTGAGCGATACTGAAAAGTATCTGAATTTTAAAACAAAATAACATTTAATGAAAGGGAGAATATCATGTCTCAAAAAGGCTTTTGCAGCAAAAAAATGATGATGACACTGGCGGCTGTTCTGTTGATCATCAGCGCGTCAGCCGGGACCGGACTGGCAGCAATCGAACAAAGTTTCGGACTACCGGAACCGCTCAAAGTGTTTGTCGGAAAATCGTTCACCTATGACCTCAGCAAGCATTTCAGCGATTCTCAGGGCAATCCTCTGTCTTACAGCGAACTGGTTTTTCTTGAGCCGCCGACGGCACCGACAGGCTGGATGAACTCCATAGTTCTGTCTTCTAGCGGCATATTGAGCGGCGGCGCCCCTACAAGCACGGACTTGGTAATCGAACATTTTGCCATCGGCTTCATGGTAAAAGCCGGCACCGGAACATTAGCAAATCCCTTGCACATACGGGTGGTCGAAGAGCCGAATATTGCAATTACACCCGTATCTGTAACTGATTCAACATCGGTATTTGTCGGAGAATCCTCAAGAAAAACCTTTACGGTTTCAAATACCGGCGTTACGGACCTTGTTGTCAGCACGGTTGTTTTAAGCGGCAGCAATGCGTCTGAATTTACGATACAAAATGACGGTTGTTCAAATAGAACATTTACGCCGGGGCAAACTGCCACATTTGATGCGGTATTTTCACCGACATCTGCCGGAAGTAAAACCGCAAACATTACGATTTCTTCAACGGATCCGGATTCGCCCCAAATAGATTTGCCCCTGACCATGAGCGCGGCAGTCAGAGAACCGAATATCGTTGTTACGCCTTTGTTCGTCGTTGATCCAGCTACGGTATTTATCGGAGAATCGGTCAGAAAAACATTTACCGTGTCAAATAGCGGACTTAGAGAACTCGCTGTCAGCACGCTTACCCTAAGCGGCGACAATGCGTCTGAATTTACCCTGCAAAATGATCTATGCTCAAATAAAACATTTACGCCGGGGCAAAGTGCGACATTTGATGCGGTATTTTTCCCTACATCTGCCGGAAATAAAACCGCCAAGATCACAGTTTCTTCAAATGATCCGGATTCGCCCCAGGTCGTTTTGTCGCTCAGTATGAATGCGGCAAGCAAATTAACAGCTCCGCCTGCTCCGACGCTTACGGTAACAATACAGGGGAAAAAGCTGACAGCATCATGGTTTTCATCAGCCAATGTAAGCGGATATACGTTTTACTACGGCGCTGCGGCAGATACCGCGTCTATGACCGGTATTGATGCCGGAACCCTGACCAGCTATTCAACCGATCTCTGGGAAGGCGCGGCATTTTATCTGGCGATCAAAGCATATAACAGTGCCGGATCAAGCAATTTTTCAAATATCGAATTTTTCCGAATCCTCACCACGCCTGTATTGACCGTAAGCGCATCCGGCTCCACCGTAACCGCATCATGGACAGCGGTTCCCGGCGCAATCGGCTATACGCTGTATTACGCGCCCTATCCGGGTGCTGATCCCATTAAAAGCTTAGACTTGGGCAATCAGACCGGTTTTTCGGTGTCGCTGCCCAATTCTGCGTTTTATATAGCGATTCAGGCGTACGACAACAGAACCACCAGCGGGTATTCCAACATCGGAAATTTCATAACAAAGTGAAAAAGATAGAACTCCTTGCTCCGGCAGGTAATTTTGAAAAACTTGAAACAGCCATTCACTATGGCGCGGATGCCGTGTATCTGGCTGGCAAAGATTTCAGCCTCAGAAATTTTTCAGGCAATTTCACGACTGATGAATTAGACGCGGCAGTCCGATTGGCACATCAGCACAAGGTCAGGGTCTATGTGGCGTGCAATATTTACTCGCGCAACGAGGAGCAGGATGCGATTGCAGAATATCTTGAACAATTAGGCGAAATCAGCCCGGATGCGTTGATTATTGCGGATCCGGGCATTTTCGCCCAAGCCCGGAAGCTGATTGCCCATATTCCGATTCATATCAGCACTCAAGCCAATACAACCAATTATAACACGGCATTGTTTTGGAAAAACTTGGGCGCGGCGCGGATTGTTGCCGCAAGAGAATTGTCGTTGAAAGAACTCAGCGATATGGCTCAAAAGGCTGCTATTGAAATTGAATCCTTTGTGCATGGCGCAATGTGCATTTCCTACTCCGGCAGGTGTCTGTTAAGCGCGTTTATGGCGCACCGGGACAGCAATCGCGGCTTGTGCTGCCATCCCTGCCGATGGAATTACGCGGTGGTGGAAGAAACCAGACCCGGACAGTATTTTCCCATTGCCGAAGATCAGCGCGGCACATATCTGTTTAATTCCAAAGATTTGTGTATGATTTCCCACATCCCTGAGATGATTGAGGCGGGCATAGCGTCTCTGAAAATCGAAGGGCGGATGAAAGGCATCAATTATGTCGGCGCGACCGTGAAAACATACCGTGAAGCCATTGACGCATATTATGAAAATCCGAAAACTTATGCGGTAAAGCAGGATTGGCTTGATGAGTTGGATAAGATCAATTATCGGGAATACTGCACAGGATTTTATTTCAGCGATTCTGAGCAGATTGTTCCGAATTATGAAGAGGGCGTTTATTCGACAAAATATCTGTTTGCCGGAAAAATCATCGGGAAAAATGCGGATAGTGTTGCGATTGAGGTGCGGAATAAAATTTCAGTAGGAGATACGATTGAAATTCTGAGGCAGAAAGGCGCGGCACTCAGAGAATATATTCGCGGCATCAGAGATGAACGCGGGCAGGTCATTCCGATAGCGCAATCCGGCAGCCGTATTTTCATCAGCATTGACAGTGATTGCAGCATAAATGATCTGATCCGCCGGGTTGATGTTTGAAGCTTTTCGGAAATGAATTTCAGGAGAAACAGAAAGCGCCCACAAATACGTTCCTCAGAAAAGGCTGAAATTGCCCTGAGCCTTTCGGCATCCTGATTCTGTTAATCCGACGCCGGCGTTGAGAGTGAGATCATCGGTGAAATGAATTTCGGAATAAGAGATTAGAAAGAAAAGCCGCTTGACGTTTCGTGAATGACACCCCTTGAAAAATGATTGAAAACAGATTATATACTTTTTTTGTTTTTTTAAGATTCTGTAAAATACCGAAGAACCGATTTTTTGCAGGGATTTCTTTTCACAGAAAGAGATGACATGAATTCAACTCTGAATAAAATGCAGATTCACCTTATCGCAGCAGCCCGCCCTAACTTTATGAAAATCGCGCCGCTGTATCATGCGTTAAAAACGCAGGACTGGGCAAATCCCGTGATTGTTCATACGGGTCAGCATTATGATCTGAATATGTCGGATGTGTTTTTTCAGGATTTGGGGCTGCCTGATCCGGATATTCATCTGGGGGTCGGAAGCGGCTCTCATGCCCAACAGTCCGGACAGGTGATGATTGCGTATGAAAAAGTGCTGATAGAAAAACGTCCTGATCTGGTTATTGTGGTCGGCGATGTCAATTCCACGATGGCGGCAACTATCGCCGCATCAAAACTGGGCATAAAGGTCGCGCATCTGGAAGCGGGCTTGCGCTCGTTTGACCGAACCATGCCTGAAGAAATCAATCGTCTGGTTACGGACGCGTTGGCTGATCTTCTCTGGACGCCTTCTCCGGATGGCGATGAGCATCTGCTCAAAGAAGGCGTAGCTCGTGAGAAAATCTGCCGGGTCGGCAATATTATGATTGACTCGCTGGAGATGCTCAGAGATAAGATTGAGCGTGAGTCAGTATGCAAAGAATTGGGCTTGGAAAAAGGCAATTTTGTGTTGGTTACACTGCATCGCCCGTCTAATGTGGATAAGCCGGACACGCTGAAAATTCTTTGTCAGTTGATGGCGCACATCTCGCAAAAACTTGCGCTGGTATTTCCGATTCATCCGAGAACCCGCAAAAATCTTGAAAACTTCGGACTGATGCCGATATTGACCGAATCTCCGGGAGTGCGGCTGCTTGAACCTCAGAGCTATGTCCGATTTATGAGCATGGTGTTTGACTGCCGCTTTGTGATTACGGATTCCGGCGGCATTCAGGAAGAAACAAGTTATCTGGGCATTCCCTGTCTGACGCTCCGCCCGAATACAGAACGCCCCATCACCATCACGCAGGGAACAAACCGCCTGTGCAAGCTTGAAGAACTTGAAACAATGGCAGAAAAAATTCTTTCGGCAAACACCGTGCAGAAAAACAGGATTGATTTGTGGGACGGGCAGACCGCAAATCGCATTGTTCACTCTATCCGAAAATTTTTGGCAATACCATGAAACCTTCAATACTGATGACGATAGATGTTGAAGACTGGTTTCAGGTGGAAAATTTCAAGAAACTGGTCTCTTATGATTCGTGGGATAGTTACGCGCTCCGCGTGGAGCAGAACACCTATCGCCTGCTTGATCTGTTGGAAAATCGTCCAAGCACGTTTTTTTGTATGGGCTGGGTGGCAAAACGTCTGCCGGATATGATTCGTGAAATTCACCGCAGAGGGCATGAAGTGGCGTCTCACGGCTATAAGCATGATTTGTGCAATCTGATGTCTTATGATGATCTGAAACAGGATTTGACAAACAGCAAATCATTATTGGAAGATATTATCGGCGCGCCGGTCATCGGGTATCGTGCGCCGAGTTTTTCCATTAACGCCGATATTTTGAAACTCATTGAAGATTGCGGCTATGGCTATGATTCAAGCTTCAATTCTTTTGCCATGCACGGCAGATACGGGCATCTTGACTTGTCCGGCTGTGAAAAACAAGGCATTGCCGTAAAGATTTCAGAGACGTTTTATGAGCTTCCGGTCAGCAATCTGAAGATCGGAAAACGGATAATCCCCTGGGCAGGCGG
Source organism: Desulfonema limicola (assembly GCA_020718925.1). Taxonomy (GTDB): domain Bacteria; phylum Desulfobacterota; class Desulfobacteria; order Desulfobacterales; family DYRC01; genus DYRC01. Next base: position 5,068 of record DYRC01000006.1, on the reverse strand, counting down.
CGGATATTTCCGGCTGATTCCGTTTCCGGTGTTTAAGCAGGGCGTGAAAATTATTTTGCGCCGGGATAACGCATATCTGTTTTATATGCACCCTTGGGAAATTGACCCGGATCAGCCCAGATCGGAAGAGCTGCCCTTGTTTTACAAATTCAGGCATTATGCGAATTTAGACAAAACCCATCTGAAATTGTCTGCCATGCTTGACAGTTTCAATCAGAATCAATTTTTAAGCTGTTCTGCTTATCTGCAAAATGCAGAAATAATATAACATTTATTCAAGGAGGAAGTATGAAAAAAGCATTGATGTTGGCGTTGGCAATCGGTCTGATCATGACCGGAATCGCAGTTGCGGCAGACGATACCATCAAAATCGGTCTGATGGGTCCCATGACCGGCTCTTGGGCGAGCGAAGGTCAGGAAATGAAGCAGGTCGTTGATTTGCTGGCAGATGAACTCAACAAATCCGGCGGACTTTTAGGCAAACAGATTAAAATCATCAGCGAAGATGACGGCGGAGACCCGCGCACCGCAGCATTGGCGGCACAGAAGCTTTCTTCTCAGGGCGTGATTGCGGTTGTCGGAACTTACGGATCATCTGTAACCGAAGCCACACAGAATATTTACAACGAGTCCGGCATTGTTCAGATTGCCAATGGCTCAACGGCGATTCGCTTGTCTGAAAAGGGCTTGAAATACTTTTTCCGCACCTGCCCCAGAGATGATGAGCAGGGGCGCGTAGCCGGACAGACCATTCAGAAGCTGGGATTCAAAAATGTGGCAATTCTGCATGACAACACCACGTATGCAAAAGGTCTGGCGGAAGAAGCCAAAGGTCTTTTGGAAAAAGCCAAAGCAAACATTGTTTTCTATGATGCGCTGACGCCGGGCGAGCGTGATTATAACGCGATTCTGACCAAACTCAAAGGCGCAAAACCCGATGGCGTGTTTTTTACCGGCTATTATCCTGAAGCCGGACTTCTGCTTCGTCAGAAAAAAGAAATGGGCTGGAATGTGCCGTTTATCGGCGGTGATGCCATCAACAATCCTGATCTGGTCAAAATCGGCGGAAAAGACGCGGTGGCAGGATTTTATTTTATCAGCTCTCCGCTTCCCAAAGACCTGCCTGAAGCTGCCGAGTTTTTGAAAAAATTCAAAGAAAAATACGGACACGCGCCTAATTCTATCTATTCTGTGCTGTCCGGAGACGGATTCAGAGTGATTGCCGAGGCTATCAAAAACGAAAAGTCTGCGGATGGCAAAAAAATTGCCGAATATCTGCACACCAAGCTCAAAGATTTTCCGGGCTTGACCGGCAAGATTTCCTTTAATGACAAAGGTGATCGGGTAGGTGAAGTGTATCGCGTATATAAAGTGGACGCTGACGGCAATTTTATCTTGCAGCCCTAAGCATTGAAGAACCTGCGGTTGAAGATCGGGCATTCTCGGTCTTCAACCGTTTTGTTTTTAATCAGAATATCAGAAAGTCTGCCAAAGAAATTCATTCCAAAATGAAATTCTAATCAAAGCGGTTTTGGATATAAAACAGGAACAAAGCCATTCTTATGATGCTTGTAAAAACACGGGCATAATATTGACAAATTCAGAATTAAGGGCTATAAAATCGAATATGCTTCATGCTTATCTATTCTGAGCATATCTGACCATTGATTAAATAGAAAAAGGGGATTAAAATTAAAATGTTTACATCTTTTATTCCATTGCTCGTTTCGGTCTTTGGCTTTGCTGCTAAAGCTATCAGTTTAATTGATAAATCTTCTGATAACATCATGAAAAATAAAGAAGATCATGTTATAGTCAATATTCCATCTGTTAATTTGTTAAATAAAGAATATCTTCAAACTGTAATCAACCAGACCAATGAGCATTTTATAAAATTATTAAAAGAATCTGAAAACAGAATAATAGAGGAAATACAAAGCCGCGATATAAGAAACGCCATTCAACAGGTTCAGGCTCATACCCAGTCCCTTAAATATCTGTTAAATATCACTAATACAGATTTTGAGACTATTCAAAAAATCGTGATTACCGCTTTAAATCCGCTTCAGGTAAGTTTGGAAGTTGCAAAACTGAAATTATCTGAGTATGACAAAATTGAATATTGGAATTACTGTTATATGCTTGGAGGAAGTGCACTGTTGGCGGGATATGCTTTTTTAGGATTGGAAATGCCAGTTTTGCGTGAAGAATTAGAAAAGGAAATCAAATATATACAGCTTAAAATATTAAGAGAAACGGCTCTCATCATATTATCCGAACATGAAGACTTCCCTTGGGAAAGAGTTCCGATATTATTATCTTTTGAAGGTTCTGAGGAATTATCAGAGCTTTATTTAAACGCATTGCCCAAAAAACAGAATAAGGATAAAACTACAAATAATTCCGAAACAAAAGAAAGTTTTTGTTCAGATTGTGGAAAAAATAATGCGTATTTCGATATATACGATAATATTTACTGTCCGAATTGTAAGAAAGTTATCGGGCAGAAAAGTGCTTTATAAAACTTAAAAATTAGCAAGGCGAATTTTCTGTTTGACATCAATGATTCAACTTCCGGCGCGGACAATTCTCCGGCATGGAAAAATCTCTTTGTTGAAGCAGTTTCCAAACATCTGCTTGAAGATAATGGAAAAATTGATGAAAAGCGATCCGAATGGCTGCTCGGACGGCTTGCCGCGGATGAAAAATTCGATGATAATGAAAAAGCCCTTCTTTCGCATATCAGAAAGTCTGCCAAAGAGATTCATCCCAAGCTGAGATTCAAGCTGGATTGGTTTAGGATATAAAGTTCTGATGTAATAAAGATTTTGAATTTATGGAGAACCTTTTTTCGGAGCGTAAAGACTATGCTGATTCGTTTTACAGTGGAAAATTTTTTATCGTTTCATCAACGGACTGAATTTAATACGATTGCCTTTGATGAAGACAGTAATTTACATCATGTTGTCTGTCATCATCTCCCGCAAGTGCGTAATTTATTGCGTACATCTGTCATATACGGGGCAAATGCTTCGGGAAAATCCAATCTTGTCAAAGCAATGGCATTTGCTAAAAATTTCATTGTCGAAGGCATAGAAAAACATAAAAATATCAAAGTGCATCCGTTCAAACTGAATCCTGAATGTTCTCATAAGCCTTCCCGGTTTGAATTTGAATTCTGCTGTGCAGAAAAAGCCTATGCCTATGGTTTTGTTGTAGAAAAAACCAGAATACTTGAAGAATGGCTGTTTGACATAAGCAGTGATAAGGAAATTTCTGTTTTTGAAAGAAGAGAAAAGCTTATAGGATTCAACTATGCTCATGTTTTTTTTGATAATATATCCGGTGAAGATAAACAGCGATTGGAATTTGAAGCTCAGGGAACACGGGATAATCTGCTGTTTCTGACCAACTGTCAGGAGCGCAATATTATACGTTTTAATATAATTTACAAATGGTTCAGAGAAACTTTGATTGTAATTTTTCCTGATTCAAAAAATCAGCCTTTAGTGTTGTTAGGCAAAATCAATGAAGATTTTTTTAATCAGATATTAAGCTTTTTTGATTTCAATATCAAGCGTATCCATATTGAGCAGATCAATCTTGAGCAGAACAAAGAAATTCCTAATGAAATCAAAGAAAAAATAAAAGCCGACTTTCCTTATGGGCAGAATAAAACACAATTCATTTCTCTGTCTGATTTCAACTATGTGATTCAGGAAGATAGGCATGGTGATTTGAAAATATCGGAAATGATGGCTGTAAAACAGGATAGCAGCGGACAGGAGATATTTTTCAAATTATCCGAAGAATCAGATGGTACTCGTCGTATTATAGACTTAATTCCTATGTTGATGGCATTGTATAAAAATGATGCGGTAGTTGTAATAGATGAAGCAGAAAGAAGCCTCCATGCTCTTCTGACGCGGAAATTATTTGATTTATTTTTAAATAATGAACATTTTAAGGGAAGCAGTAGTCAGCTTATCGCTTCTACACATGAAGTAACTCTTCTGAATTTAAAGAAATATTTCCGAAAAGATGAGATATGGTTTGTGGAAAAAGATGAAACAGGTCAATCCGTGCTGTATTCGCTTGCAGGCTCGGATGTGGATAAATTGGATTTGGTAAAGGGGTATTTCAGCGGACGATTCGGCGCGATTCCGTTTATTGCTGACGTTCACGAATTAGGATGGAGAGAATAATATGCCCAGAGAAGCAACTTTTCCTAATCGGCTGCCAAATTTTTCAGAAAAACCGAGACTATATATTATCGCTGCGGAAGGACAAAAAACTGAGCCGAATTATTTTGATGCGCTGAGAAGGCATTATATGTTCCACCACCGTGAAAGCCGTGTTCGGATTCACATTTTAAAAAGACCGTCGGAAGATACCGGCAAATCTGCCCCTGAATATGTTGAAAAAATGCTGGAAGATTTTTTTCAGGAAAACAGCGATTATGAATTTCAGTCAGATTATGATGAATTCTGGCTTGTTGCAGATACAGATAAATGGCAAAGTCAGAATGCAAAGCTATCCGCACTGGCAAAAATCTGTAAAGAAAAAAAATATCAGTTGGCTGTAAGCAATCCTTGTTTTGAGTTATGGCTTATTTTGCATCTGACTGCTTATGAGAATGTAAAAGACGATATTGAAACATCAAATACCCAAAGCCGTACCTGCAAACAGATACACATAAAACTTCGTCAGGAACATCGTCTGTCCGGCGATTATCTGGAATATCTGCCATTTATTCATCAGGCAATTGAGCGGGCAAAAAAGTTGGATACTGCTCCTGAAACGGATTATCCTGAAAATATCGGCACACGCCTATATCTGCTGATTCAGAAATTAATTTATCTGCCTAAAAAAAATACTGTTTTTAATCCCGATGTCTGTCATAACGAAAAAGAAGTAGAAAGCAAATTTATAGCGAGCTATCTGCTTCCGGCATTAGGGTATGAATCTAATGATTGGTATCAGGAAGTAAGCTTTAATCGCCTTCGTTTGGATTTTATTGCTGCTAATCTTGTGATTGAAACAAAGCATCCGGCTAAGTCATTGATAG
>DYRC01000094.1 GCA_020718925.1 Desulfonema limicola | reverse complement strand
CGGCGCTTGGATGATTTTTTTGCCGATATTCACCGCCGAGCCGCCGACAACGCCGACAGGATTTACAAAAATATCCGGCTTTGCAAATGTTCCTTTTATCGTCATCGGCACATTGACAATTTCATTAACATCAACCGACAGCCTTGCATCTAATATCTTATGCACGAGATCTGCAAAACCTTCCGCGCCGATTCTGACATCCGGCGTTTTCATCAGCACTTCTTTTGCAACTGCTTTGCCGTTATGAATATCAAAACGGGCGATAAGGCTTCGGATATTCGTTTGGGCAGGCTGTTCTTTATAAGCGCCGAGTTTTTGCAGCAGCGCTTTGAACGGATAGCCGGTCAGTTCTATCAGACCGGGGATATTGTGTCCTTTCAATATCGCATCCGTGATTTTTATATCTGCTTTTCCGTTCAGCGTTTTCAAAAAATCAGGACTTCGCCCTGTCAGACGAAGAGAAATATCGCCCCTGCCGCCGGCAAGCTGAGATTTGCCGAAAATGTCCTGAATCAACTCTCCGGGGGTGAAGCCGGAAAGATGCAGATTTATGCCGGTTTCCAATGATTTTCCCCTGAAATCTTCGGAAATATCGGCAGTCAGCTTGCCCCGATACATTGCGGCAGTCAGGGGGTTGATACGCAGCAGCCCGTCTTTTTCCGAAATCGTGAGGCGCAGATCGGTTCCGCGTATATTATACGCTTTAAGCCGGGAAATACGCAACAGCCCGTTGATCTCGCTATCCCGTAAGAAAGTCCCTTCTTTGGTGTTATGTTTTTTTTCAGAAGAAGATCGCCCAAGATAGCGGTCAAGATCAATCTGATCCGCGCTCAGATCAAACTCTGCTTTCATGGGTTTTATCTGCTTGAAATGCACTTTTCCACGAAGCGTTGTTTCATCTGCTCTGATCTGAAGATCGGAAAGTTGTATCGAATCCGCTGCCGCATCCAAGGCGGTTTTCAGTTCAATATCCGAACTGCCGCGACAGTTGAGACTCAGGCGATCTGTTTTCAGACGGGATTCTTTTAAATCAAACCCCATCATATCCGAAGACAGCGCAATATTCAGCTTTTCAAGCATCAGATTGAGCCGGGTATTGCTCAGTGTTACTTTTTCCGAATCAGAAGCAAATCCGGTATCTGCATCCGCGTTAAGATGAATATCCGGCTTATCCGAGTCAAGCCTGAATGTCATTTTCACGGTTCCGGGCTTTCCGATTTTCAATACGCCGGTTTCAAGATTCAAGTGGGTGATGTGCAGTGATCTGTTCTCTTTTTTATCTTCGATGATGATACTTCCGTCTGAAATTCTGATGCCACCGATAGCAAGTTCTTTCAGCATATTATCCGAAGATTCAGCTTTTTTTTCCGAATGTCGCAGATCATCCCAGTTGTTCCGACCTTCCTGATCCCGAATCAGACGAATTTCAGGATTTTTCAGAACAAGAACTTTGGTTTCCGGTTTTTTGTGAAATAAAGACAGTAATTTGACGCTGATATCCGCTTCCTGAATCCGAATCATCGGATACTTGCCGAAATTCTGAGGATTGGCAAGAGCTATCTGATTGACTTTTATGCCAATCCACGGAAATAACGAAACGCTGATATTGCCTTCGATGGAAAGTTCCCGCCCCAGAGCTTTATGAACCGCCTGCGTGATGTCATTCCTGAAATCATTCGGACTCAGTATTGAAAAAAGAATAACGATTCCGGCAATTCCGATAAAGACAATAAGCGATAAAACGATAGCAAGCTGTTTTTTTTGAAATTTAAATGGCATAAGATAATCCTTTCTCATCTTTCGGGTTGTCCGGGATTATTTTTTTAAGTGTTGATAAAAACACGCTTTGGAATAAAATCAATACTATATTTTTCTCAATCAGGCAATGCCTTTTCACGCCATAGCTGCTCCTTCAGTGCGGAATCTCATACCAAATCGCTTTCAAACCCACCTAACCCCCCGGCCCCCTTCCCTGAAAGGGAAGGGGGAGACGTCATAGTACTCCCCTCTCCGTTTCGGGGAGGGGGCGGGGGATGGGTGCTTTGATAGTGAATCGGTATCAATCAGAGAAAGGAGTATTTTATGAAAAGATACGAGCCAATTTGGGGAAGTAAAATTAACCTTGAAAATGGTATCAATATTGATATACTGTGAACTATGGAAAAGATTGAAAGTCTTATCAGGTCAGACAGGTTCTGAAGGCTGTTGAAAAAATAAGGAGTGAGACATGAGAAAGTTCACAGACTGTTACACATATCGGATCACATGGTCTGAAGATGATAAAGAATTTGTGGGATTATGCGCCGAATTTCCTAGCCTTAGCTGGCTTTCAGATACACAGGATAAGGCTTTCAAAGGCATTCGGAAAATGGTATCGGATATTGTCAGGGATATGGAAATCTCCGGGGAAAGAATACCCGAACCGCTTGCAATAAAGCGATATTCCGGGAAATTCATAGTAAGAGTTCCGCCTGAAATTCACAGAAATCTTGCAATCAGAGCGGCGGAAGAAGGGCTAAGCCTGAATAGGCTTGCAAGCGCAAAGTTAAGTGAGTAATTTCCAAAAGCTTTCGGGCAATATGCTTGAAACATAAACGAATCAGCGATACATAAAGCAGATGAAAAAACGGCTTGATATAATTTTGGTGGAAAAAGGACTGGCGCAAAGCCGGCAGCGCGCCCAAGCCCTGATTATGACCGGAAACGTGCTGGTCAACAACATTCCCGCAGATAAAGCCGGGACGGCGGTTTCAGATACGGATACGATTGTTATCAGAGGTGAAGATATTCCTTATGTCAGCCGGGGCGGGCTGAAATTAGAAGCGGCATTGCGTCAATTCAACGTCAATCCCCAGGGCTGGATATGTCTGGATGTGGGCGCGTCCACCGGCGGCTTTACGGATTGCCTGCTTCAGCACGGTGCAAAGCGGGTGTATGCCGCAGATGTCGGATATGGGCAGTTGGCATGGAAATTAAGGCAGGATTCCCGCGTGATTGCCATTGAGCGCACCAATATCCGCTACATGCCCGAAGAGACGCTGCCGGAGAAAGTTGATCTGGTTACGATTGATGCGTCTTTTATTTCCTTGAAAATCATTGTGCCATGCGTATTGAAATTTATGAAAAAAGACGCCATTATCCTTGCGCTGATCAAGCCCCAGTTTGAAGTCGGAAAAGGCAGGGTCGGAAAAGGCGGCGTGGTGCGTGATGCCGCGCTGCACGAAGAAGTCATTGCATCGTTGAGCGATTTTTTTGCACAGATGGCGCTTTGCTGTGAATCTGTCATATTGTCTCCGATTGAAGGACCCAAAGGAAACAAAGAGTTTATGGCGTATCTGACGTCTCAGGTCCCTCGTCAATCCGGCGCAGACCTTCCATCAGCAGCCACATAAAATTTCCCATCTCAGGAAGCTTCGCTTCTTCCGGCGGAAGACCGGGCGTAAAGCGAAAACGTCCGTCTCTTTCTTTGAGCGTCTCAAAAAATGCTTCCCGCCCTTTCATTTTGCCATACACCGCATGAACAAGGTCGCCATCCTTAAAAGATAACTTGGCAGGACCTTTGGATAAAGTCAGAATCAGAACGCCGGTTTTCTGGTTGGTTTTTAAGGTCTGATATACTTCCGAAGGCGGAAGATCCGTGAGTTTCCCCACCATGCCTGAAGACAGTTCTTCGGTTCTGGCAACATTGGAACGGGCAAGCCGCCGGGTCAGCAATCTTGCAAAATACATCTGAAGAGATGGAATCGTATTGAAGGTGTTTCGGAATTTTTTGCCATTCACAGATAACACCATAAGCGTTTCAGATACTTTCACGGTTGCGCCGACCGGATCGCCGGATAGCAGACTCATTTCGCCAAAAACTTCGCCTTTTCCCAGCGAGGCAATCAGCATTCCGTCATCTTCCAAAATTTCCACCCTTCCGGATAAAATGATGTATAAATCTTTGGCAGGGTCTCCTTTTTTCATAATCACCGCGCCTTTTGCCAATCGTCTCAATTTGAAAAATGGCAGAAGATGTTTGATCTGCTCTTCTTCCAATGTTTGGAATATGGAAAAGTTACGCAATAATCTTGCCATCTTATCAGAATCATTTTCGTCAGGCTGTGCGCTCTGAGACGCAGAAGACGTCTTTTTATGCTGATGTTCCAGACGGACAGACCCTGTGCAGCCGCCGCATTTGAGCTGCATTGCCGGAATTTTATCTATACTGCTGTATTTGATAAGAATATCTGCAATATCGCCGGCAAGAACGCGGCATTCCTGCTTTTTCAGGGGGGTTTTGACAATAACGGTCGTGATGAATTTTTTTTCATCTTCATGTTCGATAACCAAAGCCTTGCCTGAAAGCCTGAATTCGTCTCCGAGCTTATACAGGGGACACTGATGATCTTCGATAATGATAAAAACAGATTCAGGATACTTCATTCGCTTATTCCTTATGATTACGCCTTTTCTTCGTCAATTCTTCGCAGACTGTCCATCAACAGCCAATTGAAATCAGCCAGTTCGGACTGCTTCATGTCTTCGGCAGGCAATCCCTGAACAAACTTGAATCGCCCTTCTTTTTCTTTGAGCGCACAGACAAACGCATCTTTTCCTTCTTTGTTATCATAGCTTGCATAAATCACTTTTCCCTCTTTGAAAGACAGTTTGGCAAGTCCTCTGGGAAGACTCAGGGTCAGTGTTCCGGTTTTCTGATTGGCGTTCATCATCTGACACAATTCCGGTATCGGAATATCAGAGAGTTTTCCCACAATTCCGGAAGCAAATTCTTCTGAGCGGACCAGATTAACTTCAGTCAGCCGTTTTGCCAAAAGCTGGGAAAAATACATCTGAAGCGATGGGGATGAACTTAACATTCTTTTAAACGTTTTTCTATCCAAACATATCACTTTCAGCAAATCGGCAACTTTTATGGTGGCAGATACCGGCTCCCCGGATAACAGACTCATTTCGCCGAAGACTTCGCCCCGTTCCAAATATGCAATACTGATACCATCCTTGCCGATAACCTCCACTTTACCGGAGATAATGACGAACAGATTTTCCCCTGCCGCCCCTTTCCGAATAACAATCTCATCTTTATTGTATGTTCTGATCTTGAGAAAGGGCGCGATTTTTCTGAGATGTTCTTCCTCAATCACCCGGAAGATCGAAAAGCCGCTCAACAGCGTTTCAATCGCAAGTTGGCTTTTTTCAATCTGATGCGCTGGGGAATCTGCGCCTGCTTTCCTGTCTTTTTTATATTGCAGATGGGCACTGCCGGTGCAGCCGCTGCAATCCAATTCATAATCAGGAAGCCGCTCCGTGCTTTTGAAACGAATCAGCACATTGGTTAAGTCTTCGATCAGGATGCGGCATGACGATTTATCAAACGGCATATTGATGATGGTCGTGTTGATAAAGATTTTTTCTTTCTTATGCTTATGCTCTACCATCACGGCTTTGCCGGATAAAATAAATTCGTCTCCCAATTCATAAAAAGGGCAGTTGTTTTCCACAATAATTCTGAAAGCAGCTTCAGGAAATCTCATATACCTTCCTCATTCGGACAGATGCAGCTCGGAAACAGGCTCAGAAAAATAACAGCATAAGAATTATACCCAAAGAAGACCTTGTGTCAATTAAAGAATGAATCAGATAAATCTCCTGACGCATAAAAATCTTCAGTGGCACGGCTATTATCGTTTTTAATGACGGGATGAGCCTATGGAAATCTGCGAGGTGGGAGAAAAAAGCCTCGTGTTTACCGACGGCAGAACAGAAAGGACATTTGTTTGTATCCTTGACATTCGCACGAAAACATGGTATTTTTCAAAGTAGGAAGATACTTGAATTAAGGAGGAAATCAAACCATGTCTGCTAATTTTAAAAAGTTATCCGGAATTGTCATAATCATATTGTGCATTTTGTTCGCATATATGATTCGCACGAGGCTATCTGTAAATGACAAATGCGATCAGGTTAAAATTGATACCGCAGGGATTTCAAAAAATGAGATGAAATTTTCAAAAAATTTGAAATTGGAAGACTGGGCGGTTCAGGTGAAGAAAAAATTTGATGGAATAACGATTAATTTAAGTTTCTCAGATCATCCGTCAACAAAAGCATTTAAAACTATGGGAGTTGAGTTTGAAAAAATGACCGGTATCAGATTAAACTGGGATATCATGGACGAAAATTCTTTGAAAGATAAACAATTTATTGATTTTTATGGTAATAAAGCTTATGATGTTGTTATGATAGATGGCTTCTGGTTGAGTGAATATGCCAACAAGAATGCGATTCTTCCGATTCACGATTTTATAAATAGCGATATGACGCCTGCTTGGTATGATTATGATGATATTATTCCGGCTTATCGGAACGGCATAGGAAAATTCAAAAATGTGATCTATGGCATTCCTATTGCCGGCGAAACCCGTGTTGTCGGTTATCGGAAAGATTTGTTTCAGAAATATGCGAAAGAACCGCCCAAAACCATGCAGGAAATGCTCGATCTTGCCAAGTTTTTCAACAAGAAAGAAGACGGAGTTTATGGTATTGCGATGAGAGCAAAGCAGGGTGTGCCTTTCGCATCCGGCTTTATGACAATCATGTATAATTTCGGAGGTCGCATATTGGACGAAAAAACAGGCAGACCGACAATGAATGAACCGGGAACCATAGACGCCATGAATTTTTATGTGGAACTTTTAAAGTATTCGCCTCCAGACGTCTCTTTATATACTCATGAGGAATCTTTGAAAGCGTTTGCTTCGGGAAAAACAGCTATGTGGTTTGATGCGACAGGGCTTATTCCGCTTTTATCAGATCCTCGGAAAAGTATTGTTTTTGATAAAATAAACTATACGATTCCACCCAAAGGACCGGGGGGAGACGCGGCAGCTTTAGCCGGATGGAATATCGGAATACCTCAAAGTTCCCGGAATAAAGATGCGGCGTGGATATTCATAGCTTATATGACAAGCAGATTAAAATCCGATGACTATGTCAAGAATAGCGGCGTTCCTGTAAGAACATCTGTTTATCAGAATAAAGAATTAATAAAAATAAATCCTTCATATCCTGTTCAGCTTGAGTCGCTTAAAATAGCCAACTCTCTTGTGGATAGGGGTATTTCATGGATTCCTTCTTCTCCCAAGCTCGGAGTTATTTTGGAAAATAGCGTGGGATATTATGGAAGTCTGGCGCTTAACGGCAAAATAAGTCCGCAGGAAGCCTGCCTGAAAGCGCAGGAAAAAATAGAGGAAATAATAAAATAAAAATGCCATGAAATTTCTTTTAAAAAATTATTCTTCTCTCATAACCTTGAAATTGATCGGTTTATTTTCAATTACCATCATTCCGATTATTTTAATGGGCTATCTGTCTTATAAATTTTCCATATCTTTGATAGAAAAAAAGACAATAAATTCTGTCAACAGCAGTATGAATCAGATAAAAAAGACATTTGACTTTTTTTCTTCAAACATTGAAACCGCAGCGATTGATATCAGTGTCAATTCTCAGATTCAGACATATTTATCATCAATGCATTACTCCGAAGGCATGAGAAATACTGAAAAATATATTAACGGTATCGTCAACAGCAGCAAATATATCAGTAATATCATCATTGTAAAAAACGGTGGAAAATCTGTTTCTACAAGTTATTATAAGGTATATGATGCTTCAATGGAAGATATGAAAGATAACTTCTCTTATTATCATCAGATTTCTGATTCTGATAAAGCTTTTTGGATAGGCTATCATGATTATCTGGATAAAAAATATGCCCGGAATGATACAAGAAATTATTCCCTATCGTTGGTTAAAATGATACGAAACCTTCAGACACATGAACCTTTGGGAATTTTATTTATTGATTTGAACACTATTTTTTTAAGTGATCTCCTGAAACAGATAAACTTCGGCGTCAATAGTGAGCTTTATTTCGTAAGTTCGGATAACCGGGTCATGTCATTGTTCAATAAAGATGGAAAAGAAACGCGGTTTGAAAATGATTCGGGTGTGAAATTACCATTTTCAGATATTATCAGAAAAGAAAATTTTTTACAAAATATCAGCACGATAAAATATAATTCCGAAGAATATATTATGAATTATGTCAAAATTCAGAGTCTGAGCAGTATTTTAATTTGTCTGATTTTGAAAAAAGAACTTTTTTCAGATGCTGACAGATTAAAATTTATGACGTTGATCTTAGTCATCGTTGTTATCGTCATCATTCTGATATCAGGCGTTTTTATATCTGTGAAGCTGGCAAAACCTATAAATATCATCTCTGTCAAGTTATCCCAGATTGCCGAGCAGGAAGAAATTGATTTGGATACAAAAATAGAGATAACATCCAATGATGAAATCGGCGATCTTGTAAATTCTTATAATAAAATTCGGGATAAAGTCGCAAAACAGATAGATATTATACAAGCTGCAACCGTTGCGAAGAGCGAATTTCTTGCGAACATGAGTCATGAAATCAGAACGCCGATGAATGCGATTGTCAACATGACCCGATTGTTACGCGATACGGCTCTGAACGAAGAACAGCGGGATTATGTCGAAACCGCGATGACGTCTTCGGATATTCTGCTTTCTCTTATCAATGATATTCTTGATTTTTCCAAAATCGAAGCCAGAAAACTCGAACTGGAACACATAGATTTCGACCTGACAGAGATTGTCGGGTCAGTCGTGAAAATTCTTGGCATGAAAGCCGAAAAAAAAGGACTTTCCCTGTCATATCGGATCGAAGCTGATGTTTATAAATATCTCCGGGGTGATCCGGGACGGGTGCGTCAGATTCTGCTCAATTTTGTCAATAATGCCGTCAAGTTCACGCACAAGGGGGGAATCGAAATCCGGGTATCTTTCCGAGAACAGACACAAACCTACACCCTTATAAAATTTGAAGTTGACGACACCGGAATCGGAATCCCGAAAGACCGCATGGAGAGCCTCTTCAAGTCGTTTTCACAGACAGACAAGTCCGTCACGCGAAAATACGGCGGCACCGGACTCGGATTGGCAATTTCCAAACAACTCGCAGAATTGATGGGCGGACAAACCGGCGCTGAAAGCGAAGATGGCAAAGGCTCGACGTTCTGGTTTACAGCGTCATTCGGAAAGGGATCAGAAGTCAAAGTTCAAAGACCGGCAGCGCCTCTCACCCTTTCCCCATCATCTCTTGCGTCTTATCGGCTGTTGCTTGCGGAAGACAACATTCCCAATCAGAAAGTGGCTTTGGCAATACTGAAGAGATTCGGATTGTCGGCAGACATTGCCTGCAACGGCAGAGAAGCGATAGAAGCCCTCCGAAAAACGCATTACGACCTTGTTCTGATGGATATGCAGATGCCGGAAATAGACGGGCTGGAAGCCACGCATATTATCCGCGATCCGTCTTCCGGGGTTCTCAACCCCGATGTGCCGATTATAGCAATGACGGCAAATGCTGCATTAGAAGACCGGGATAAATCCTTTGAAGCAGGCATGAATGACTATATTTTGAAACCGATTAACCCTGACGAACTGCTTTCCGCTATTCAAAGAAATCTGAAAAGGGATGATGCGAATGCCGAATTTTCAAATGCCGAATTGCCGTCGGATTCGGCATCAACTCCTGATCAGCTACCTGTTTTTGACTATCAGAAATTCCTAAGCACCATCGGCGGAGATACATCTCTTGCAAGAGAAATTATAGAAGATAGTTTCATAAATATTTCAGATCATATAGAAAAGTTGAAAACTGCCTGGAATATGAAGGACGCATCGAACATAAAACTTCATGCCCACTCAATCAAAGGCGTGTGCGCCAACATCTCCGCAAAAAGTCTGTCCGATGCCGCCTTACAGATAGAGATAGCGCAAAAAGACGGGACAGATATTGATCCCTTATTGAAGATGCTGGATCAGGAATTAGAAATCTTTCAGTCCGCACTGATTGATCTCTTCCCTGATATTTTCAGGATGCAGGCAGAATCGTATTCCTGCGAGTCTCAGGAAATTATTTCGGAAGAAACAAAGGCGCGTCTGCCGGAACTGATCCGGCTGCTCGAAGATGACGTCCTCCCGAAATGGAAACAGATCGGGGAAATATATTATATTGACGACGAGATAACGGTTTTTGCCGCAGACCTGATGCGTATCTCAGAGCAATACGGGATCGGCTTTCTGCTGAACTACTGTCAGGCATTGTACAAAACCGTAACAAGCTTCAATATTGAGCGTACGGAACTGCTGCGGAAAGATTTTCCTTCGGTGATGGACAAGATCAGAAAACTGATATTATGAAAAAAATAATGAATGTGTTCCCGAAAATAAACCGCCCGTCCAAAAGGAGAAAGCTGTGAATCAGGATAATCATGCTTTGATCTTAATCGTTGATGACAATCCGATTAATCTTCAGATGATGGCAGGTTTTTTCAAACATCAGAATTTTCTCGTAGCCGTTGCAAAAGACGGAATGAGCGCGTTGAATTATGTTCGTAAAAAGAAACCGGATATTCTTCTGCTTGATATTGTCATGCCCGAAATGGACGGATATGAAGTATGCCGCCGATTGAAAGCTCAGGAAGACCTTAAAGACATACCTGTCATATTTCTCAGTGCGCGCAATGATACGGCGGATAAGGTAAAAGGCTTTGAATGCGGCGGCGTGGATTATATTATCAAGCCTTTTCAGAAAGAAGAAATTCTTGCCAGAGTGAACACGCATTTGCAATTGAAATTCGCCAGGGAAGAATTGATGATCGCCAAAGAAGCTGCCGAATCCGCCAACAAAGCCAAAAGCACATTTATAGCCAATACGAGCCATGAACTGCGTACCCCGCTGAATGCGATCATCGGTTACAGCGAAATGCTTGAGGAAGAAGCAGAGGAGTCGGGCAATGAAGCGTTCATCCCCGATCTTCGGAAAATCAATGCGGCGGGTAAGCATCTGTTGGGGCTGATCAATGATATTCTTGATTTGTCCAAAATCGAAGCGGGAAAGATGACATTATTTCTGGAACCGTTTGACGTATCAAAACAGATTGAGGACATCGTATCAATGGTTACGCCTCTCATAGAAAAGAACGCCAACACGCTGAGGCTGAACTGTGCCGACAATCTCGGAAAAATCACTGCGGATCAGGTCAAAACCCGTCAGGTGCTGTTCAATCTGCTCAGTAACGCATCCAAATTCACCGAAAACGGGATTATAGAATTACAGGCAAAACGCTCTGATGATATGATGATTTTCAAAGTAACAGACAGCGGCATCGGAATGACACCGCAACAGATTTCAAAACTCTATCAGCCATTCATGCAGGGGGATGATTCCACAACCCGCAAATACGGCGGTACAGGCTTGGGGCTGACCATCAGTCGGAAATTCTGTCAGATGATGGGCGGTGATATTGCCGTAGAAAGCGAAGAAGGAAAAGGTTCTACGTTTACCGTCCGATTGCCTGCGGATGCCGGCGCATTGAAAGCGGTTCCAAAAACCGTCAAAGGAGCCGAACCGGAGTTGCGGGACAAAAGGGCAAGAACTGTTCTGGTCATTGACGATGATCCGACCATACAGGAGCTGATGAAGCGGACTTATCAGAAAGAAGATTTCGTTATTGTTACGACCTCAGGCGGAAAGGAAGGCTTGAAACTTGCCAAAGAACTGAAGCCCGATGTCATTACGCTGGATGTTATGATGCCGGATATGGACGGATGGGCAGTCTTGTCCGCCCTCAAAGCTGATCCTGAAACCGTTGAAATTCCGGTGATCATGCTCACGATTGTTGATGATAAAAACACCGGTTTTGCTCTCGGCGCTTCGGATTATATTACCAAGCCGATTGATCGGAAGCGGCTTTCCGGGGTGATAAAAAAATACTGTGATAATGCCTCTCAGGTATTGGTTGTCGAAGATGATGACGCAACACGCGAGATGTTTTGCAGGCTTGTGGAAAAAGAAGGCGCGCCGGCAATTCCGGCTGAAAACGGACGGATCGCGCTGGAATATATGGCAAAATATACGCCATCTCTGATTCTGCTCGATCTGATGATGCCTGAAATTGACGGATTTCAGTTTGTCGAAGAAGTCCGCAAGCATGAAATATGGCAGAAAATTCCGATAGTGGTGATTACCGCCAAAGATATTACGGCTGAGGATAAACTTCGGCTTAACGGTTATGTTGCGAAAGTTCTTCAGAAAGGCACATACACGCGTGATGAATTACTGGGGATGGTGCGTAATCTTCTGAATACCTAACCCCCCTGCCCCCTTCCCTGGAAGGGAAGGGGGAGAACATCATCAGTACTCCCCTCTCCTTTCAGGGGAGGGGCGGGGGGAGGGGTTAGAACTTAAATTCAATGGCTGCCATGTATGTATCTCCCCTGAAATCCTCATCATTCTCCTGATGCTGATACCATACCAAGGGAGCGATGCCGTTGCTGAAATGGTATCCCACCACCGGGAGCCTGACATACCAGTATTTGGCTCCGTGCTGGTAAAAATAATAGCCTGCCTGCATACCGAAATACAACCCTTCTTGTCCCCAGGGAGAATACGTGAGACCTCCCCAAAATTCGGTGTATTGTTTATCCCCTAAAAATTCCCGGCACATGCCGGAAGCCGTAATATCTCCGATGGATTTGCTATAAGAGATATAAGGAACAAAGTCCTCTACCCCTTCAGATTCTCTGTAATACTGCGCCCCGAGTTTCAGTCCTGCGGCGATTTCCTTGAACGCATATACGAAAAAAGCCTGAAAGTCATTTTTTCCGGTGTCTATTTCAACGCCTAGCGTCCAGCCCGGAAAGGTATAATTCTCAAGCACGTTGACCGTTCCGCTCACGCCGTCCCCTCCGTCATATCTGAACAGAGCGTAATTGTTCTTCTCATCTGCCTGCACATTTGCCGCAAGCAGCATCAGTACCCCTGCCATAACTGCCATGATCGTTTTCATAA
>DYRC01000005.1:23498-35985 GCA_020718925.1 Desulfonema limicola | reverse complement strand
ATAAATACAGCCTTAATCGCTGATCTTTTCCAAAATTGTTTTCACTGCTGCAAAATCCGAATCTGAAAGCCCTTTTCCCATTCCCTGCCGGTAAAGCTGAAACACCGCATGACCGGCGGGGACTGCGGCTCCTGTTTCATCCGCAACATTCAGAATAAATCTGAGGTCTTTGGTGATATGCTTTAACGGAAACTGTGGCGGAAAATTGCCGGTTTTCATCATATCCTGTTTAAGCGCAAACAACGGGCAGTTCATCGCACCTGACAATATTGTATCCATTATCGTTTCAGCAGAAAGCCCGCAGCGTTCTCCGAAATTCACCGACTCACAAAGCCCTTCCATCATAATGCCGAGCAGCAGATTCACGGTCATTTTCATAGCTGATCCCTGTCCGGCTTGTCCGCACCGCACCACCTTTTTGCCCATTTTTAACAGCAACGGCTCAAATTCGTCAATTTTTTCCGGCAATCCTCCGGCTAAAATGACCAACGCGCCGTCTTCTGCCGGCTTTTTTGATCCGGACACCGGCGCATCAATGAAAAACAACGAGCGGCGGCTGAGTTGCTGATTCAATTCTTTGGCAAATGCAGGCGATACCGTACTCATATTGATCAGGGTTTTTCCTGACGCCATACCGGCAAGCAGTCCGTGTTCTCCGTCAAGCGTTTCCTGAACAGCTTCGGGACCCGTAAGCATCAGAATCACGACATCCGCCCATTCTGCCAATTCTTTCGGGGTATCGGCTTTTCCAGCCCCTTCGCGAATCAGCGGAGCGCATTTGTCCGCGCTTCTGTTACAGACACGCAGTTGGTATCCGCCTTTAAGAATATTCAGAGACATGGGAACGCCCATAATCCCCATACCGATAAATCCGACCTTCAAATTCATAAACTTTTCCTCCTTTGTAATACCAAATCGCTTTCAAACCCCATCATCTACCCCCCATCTCCTTCTCTGAAAGGGAATGGGGAGAACTCCCCTCTCCGTTCCGGGGAGGGGACGGGGGTGGGGTTATATCGTTGAAAAACACATAGCGATTGCCTATTTTTTTAGCTTCAAACATTGCCGCATCCGCGCAATTGACCAGCGTGGTGATGTCTTTTCCATCTTTGGGATATGTGGCAATACCGATGCTGATGTTGATAAAGTTGACCTGATGATCATTCAGACGATATGGCGCGGACAATGCCTCAATAATGCGCTGTGCGGCTGTTTCCGGCGCAGGTTCGGTAATATTGTTCAGAATAACCGTAAATTCATCGCCGCCCAGTCTGCAAACATGATCCGTCTGGCGCATAACGGTTTTGAGCCTTTCGGCAACTTCCTGAAGCAGTTTATCTCCCGCATCATGCCCCAGTGTATCATTAACCTGCTTGAATTTATCCAAATCCATAAAGAAAACATGCTTTTCCCGCAAATCCCGATCAGATTGGGCAAGGGTGTCTTTAAGCCGCTCAAAAAAAGCTTTGCGGTTGTAAAGTCCGGTCAGTTCGTCATGGTATGCTAAATATTCAAGTTTTTCATGGTATTCTCTTCTGGCGCTGACATCTCTGATAATTCCCCGAAATCCCATTGCCTGTCCGTCTGAATCTTTTATAGGCGTTACGGACATTTCCACATAAATTTCTTTTTCCGTCTGCCGGATAAGTTTGAGATCAAACAGATTTGCAGCTTTTCCGTTGTCAACTACCTGTTCAAAGGTCTGACTCAATTTAGCGGCGTTATCATCGTCTGTCAATCCGAAGCAGCTCATTCCCACCATCTCATCACGGGAATAGCCCAGCATATTATAAAGCGAATCATTGAAAAATATCAGATTGCCCAGCAGGTCTGTTTCATAATAGCCTTCTTCGATATTTTCCAGCATAGTGCGATAGCGATCTTCGCTTTTTCTCAAAGATTCCAACTGCATCGCTATTTTATCCGCTTCATCTGCAAGGTCTTTTTTTGCCGTAGTCAGCTCATAAATCTGACCGCGCATCTGTTCGCTTTTTCTGAACAGATTTGTCCATTCCTGATGCCTGACGCCCACCTCAAGAAGCAGATTCTCAACATCGTGTTTCAAACGATACAATGCCGCGCCTAACGTTCCGATTTCACATTGTCCGGTAATATATCGGTCATCTGAAAAGTCGTCTTTCAGGATTTTTGAGGCTATCTCTGAAAGATAAGAGATGGGAAGCAATATTGTTTTCAGGCGCAACCATATTGCCAAAACAGAAAGTCCCATGACGGATAATAACAGGATGATTCTGTTTTGCTGAATATCTTTGAAAAAAAAGAGAATCAGCGCAGAAGTTGTCAGAACTATCAGAACAGAGCCGAAAATTTTTCTGAGCAGAGAAGATGAGAACATGACCGTTACGCCATATATACGGAAAGAGTGTCTTTTCTTGCATTAACATGCTGAATCGTAACCTGAATCATATCTTCCGATCTCATCGAAACTCCGGATGATACCGGCAAAATACATTCTGTCAGATACTCGGTCAGAAGAACCTGATAGCCGTTGCGCCGTCTGTTCAGCACAAGCGCCTCTTCTTTTTTTCCTATTCTGTCCTCAAGATATTTCAACAGCCAGTAACGCTTGCGCTGGTATTGAAGGCGGGATACGCTGAACATCGGCTGTTCCAAGCTGTGAAGTGACCGTTCAATTTCCCGATCCGTATAAGGCGTATCCAAATCAAAGGCTGATCGGATTTGGCGCTGAGTAACCAGATCGAAATATTTCCGAATCGGAGAAGTTGCGGTCAGATATGCGTTCAAGCCAAGCCCTGAATGACGTTCTGATCTGGAACTCAGCACAAAGCGGCTTAACAATCTGCGCTGCATCCAATTCTGAAACAATGTCCCCTGGTCTTCATTATACAGGCGTTCTTTGGGATCAGGCTGGGACCTGAAAATCGCGGGAAGATTGCGCTCGGATAAAAACCTTGCCATCAGCCAGTTTGCCATAATCATCATTTCAGATACCAGCATTCTGCCCGGACTTTCCCGATTGGTTTTGCTCACCATCAGCTCGCCTTCGTCTGTGAGCCAGATATTGATTTCCGGCAGAGAAATATGAACCGCGCCGTCTCTGAGACGCTTCTGACGGAACTTTGTGGCAATTTCATGCAGAATGAATATATCCCGATTTTCTTCGGGCATCATATTGACTTCATAATAGGTCAGTTGTTTTTTCACCTGAATCATGCTGGGAAAAATATCATAATGCAGAATCGCGCCGGAAATTTTGTCTATCTTAATCATCACGCTGATTCCGGGACGGGTTTCTCCGGCTTTGAGACTGCATAAATCTTCGGCAAGCGAGGTCGGCAGCATGGGAATTTTCATATCCGGCATGTAAATCGAACTGCCTCTGAGAATTGCCTCTGTATCAATCGAACATCCTTTTCTGACACAATGCCCCACATCTGCAATATGAACGCCCAACTGATAATGATCATCTTTTTCTTCAATGCTTAACGCATCATCAAAATCCAGGGTGGATTGCCCGTCTATGGTCATCAGGGGAAGATGGGTAAGGTCTTTGCGGATTTTTTCTTCTGATGGAGAATAATCGTGGCAAATCAGATTGATAGCTTCACGAGTCGCATCTTCTGAAAAATCAATCGGGACATCATAGCGATATAAATCAATATTTTCATTCTGATTCCAAATATTTAACCGCACCAACACCTGAAACAGCATCTCATTGTCGTTGATGCCTGCTTTGTCTGTGATTTCTTTTCCGATAGCATAATGCCGACTTTCTTTTTCATGCAGATACAAGGATTTAAGGATCTCGGTAATTTCAGCCTGTTCTTCGGATGTCAGAGACGGGGGGCGTAAATGCCCATTGCCGGATATAGCACTTTTAAGCCATAAACCGCCCAGTTCAATGAGCCGGTTTTTGCGCTCGGCTTCCTGAGCCTGAATCTGTAATTGTCTGACCTGTTCTTCGGTATTCGGAAAAAATCCGTCAGGGCTGAATCTGAAATACAGCTTATCATTGAAAAACGTCCTGAGAACTGCGGATTCGCAATCCTCAGAAGGGTCTTCGGGAAAACAAAGCTCGGTCATAATCTTCAGATCAATCCGCTGCTGTTCGGTATTCAGGACTTCCCACAATTCCCTGAGATTGATCTGATCCGCCAGTTCTTTGCGCCGACAGGCAATTTCTTTCAATGCCTCAATCTGCCGATCACGGCTTACGGAACTGTGCAGACGCTGCCTGCTTTTATGCAGAATGCGCCCCGCAGACAATTTCACTTCGCGGTTGGCATCATTGAGCAGCCTGATCCTGTCCCCTTTGGCTTCCATCACAACGGCAATGATAATTTTCTGCCGGTCTATATATTCGACAACGCTTCCTGTTTCCATAACAAACTTATTTATATCAACAGGGCTTGAGAAAGTCAATGTATGATGAAAATCAATGTTCTCAAATTCCGGTCAAATCAAATACTGTCAAAGGATAAGCGATTTTCCGCTCATGTCTTCAGGCGGTTCTATGCCCATGAGATCAAGAAGCGTGGGCGCAATATCGCCTAAAATACCTTGTCTGAGTTTGGCGGTTTTCCGGGCATCATCTGCCAGAATAAAAGGAACCGGATTCGTCGTATGCGCGGTATGAACATGCCCGTTGTCGTCAATCATTTTTTCCGAATTGCCATGATCCGCAGTAATACACACCGCGCCGCCCATAGCAATGACTTCCCGGACAATCTTTTCCACGCACTCATCCACCACCGTACACGCCTGAATCGCCGCATCCAATACGCCCGTATGCCCCACCATGTCCATATTGGCAAAATTCAGCACAATCAGATCATATTTATCGGGTTTAAGACGGGATAAAAGTTCGGCAGTAACCGCCCGCGCACTCATTTCCGGTTTATAATCATACGTTGCCACATCACGAGGCGATGGAATCAGACACCGATCTTCCAGAGCAAAGGCTTTTTCTTCGCCGCCGTTGAAAAAATAGGTTACATGCGCGTATTTTTCGGTTTCCGCAATCCTCAGTTGGCGCAATCCCTGTCTGCTGACCACTTCCCCCAAGATATTATTCAGATGTGTCGGTAAAAAAGCTGCCGGAAGATCGAATTTTTCATCATAGCGGGTCATGCAGACAAAGCGGCAAAACTGCGGAACCACGTCTCGGTCAAACTCTTTGAAAAGAGGATCCGTCAGCGCACGGGTGATTTCTCTTGCCCGGTCTGCCCTGAAATTGAAAAAAATAAGCCCGTCGTTATCCCGGATTATCCCGGATTTATCTGTAAGAATAATAGGCTTGACAAATTCATCCGTCTCGCCGCGCTGATACGCATGTTGAATTGCCGATACCGGATCCGATTCGGATATTCCCTGCCCCAGAGTATAAAGCTGATATGCTTGTTCAACGCGATCCCAGCGTTTATCCCGATCCATCGCATAATATCGTCCGCAAATTGTTGCAATCGCTCCGAAATGATGTTTTTCAATATGATCCTGAAGCTGGGAAACAAAGCTCACGCCGCTGTCCGGTGATGTATCCCGTCCGTCAAGGATGGCGTGAACATAAACACGGTTCACTCCGCGTTCACGCGCCATATCCAGAAGCGCCAGCAGATGGCTGATATGGCTGTGAACGCCGCCATCAGAAACAAGCCCTATCAGATGAAGTGCTGAATTTTTTGCGCGGACTTCGGACATTGCGGCATTAAGCGCGTCATTTTGAAAAAACCGCTTTTCCCGAATCGCAATGTCAATTCTGAGCAATTCCTGATACACAATCCGCCCTGCGCCGATATTGAGATGTCCTACTTCGGAATTTCCCATCACGCCTGCCGGAAGTCCGACCGCCTCGCCGGAGCATGTCAGTTGCGTGTTGGGATACGTCTGCTTCAGTTGATTCAGAAAAGGCGTACCTGATAAAAATACGGCGTTTCCTTCATGCGCGGGGCTGATTCCCCATCCGTCTAAAATCATCAGCATACACGGGCGTTTTTTAGCTGTCATTAATCTGTCTCCGAATTGAAGAAAAGTGTTAAGGGATTCATTTATCCCACCGATTCCCGGCAATAAATTGCCGCGCTATTATGGATTATCCCTACGGGATAAAAAAGTCCCGTAGGGACGACACATAATAGCCCGGAAATTCATTTCCGGGGAATGTATTTTTATCCTATTCTGCATATTTCTGCAATAGGTCTTAATAGACGTTACACCGTTGAATAAAATATAAAAACAGGCTATATATTTTTAATGAGGCAGATGATGGGGTGAGCGTTCAATATATACCGGTTGAATGAGCAATTTTCACGACCTGCGGTAAAAAATGAAAAACACGGGATCGAAGCATGAATGAAATTGCCGTAAATAATCTTTATTCCAAAATTTCCGAGCTGCTGAACTCAGCCCGGCAGACTGTTGTGCGTGCTGTGAATCAGACGATGGTTCATACCTATTATGAAATAGGGCGTGTGATTGTGGAAGATAATCAGCAAGGTAAAGAACGGGCTGAATATGGTAAGCAGGTTTTGAAAGAACTTTCCAAACGGCTTACTATTGAGTTCGGAAAAGGATTTTCGGAAAGAAATCTGGAGCAGATGCGCCGGTTTTACCTGACTTACTCAATTCCGCAGAAATCGTCTGCGAAATTACAACAGCCTGAAAACAAAGAAATTATATCCCGAACAACTGTTTTGCCGAAATTTGTTCTAAGCTGGTCACACTATCTCAAACTCATGCGGATTGAAAATCCTGATGAACGGAATTTCTATGAAATCGAATGTGCTGACAATAATTGGTATGAAATTAAGAAGTACACATAATAGCCCGGAAATTCATTTCCGGGAGGGGATTCGGATATGAAAGTTTTCATCAGCTACGCAAGAGAAGACCTTGAAATAGCTAAAAAGCTCAGAGATGATCTTGAAAAAGCCGGAATAAAAACATGGCTGGACAAGGAAGATTTGCTGCCGGGTCAGAAATGGAGGACGATCATCAGCAAAGAAATCAGAGAATGTTCTCATTTTCTGGCATTGCTGTCTTCAAAATCTCTTTCAACACGGGGCTTTGTTCAGAAAGAACTCAAGATGGCTTTGGATATGCTCGGCGAATTTCCCGATGATGAGATTTTTGTCATTCCTGTCCGCATCGAGGAATGCGAACCGGCTGATGAACAATTGAAAGAAATCCATTGGGCTGATCTGTTTCCGTCTTATGAGAAAGGATTTCAGGATATTCTGCGGGTTTTGTCGCAATATCAACAGGATGGCAATATCCCGGATTCTTTGCAGACGGAAGAAGATGTTCCTGAGAAAAAAACTGAGCAGGATGAAGTAGTTAAGCTTAATGAGCCTGTTATAGAAGATAACCCGCCTCAATCTCCGAAAGAAGCAGAGAAACCGGCACCGCTATTTTCTGATACTCAGCGCAAACAGAAAAAACAATCTCAGCCTTTAAAAACAACTTTGTTGATAGCCGCTATAGCTGTGTTGCTGATAGTGATTTCAATTAATTCGGGTATATTTAGCAAATCAGAACCGCCGCCGAAGTATAATCTCAGAAGCAAGCCGATGACGGTTTCGCATGAGGAAGCTGAAAGTATTTTCAAATTAAGAAAAGATAGTAAGCGATTTTCATTTTCAGTTTGGATACCGACTGAGTACATTCAGAACGATTTCAAGGATAATAAAGACGGAACAATAACGGATCATGCAACGGGTCTGATGTGGCAGAAATCCGGTTCTGATAATTACATGCCTTATAAAGATGCACCGGCTTATATTGAGAAGCTCAAGAATGAAAAATTTGCCGGATACAGCGATTGGCGGCTGCCTACAGTTGACGAACTGAAATCATTGCTGACATCGGAAAAGCAATCAAATGATCTGTATATCAATCCGATATTTGATAAAACGCAGATTTGGTGCTGGACATCGGATAATCGTGCGTCCGGCGGGGCGTGGAACGTCTTTTTCTACAACGGTAACTTTAATTGGCTCAATGACTATAACTATGTCCGTGCGGTTCGCATCAGGCAATGATGGCTCATTTGAGCATTTGAATCATTTGATTATTTTTAATTCATTCATGGCATTCACGCCGGATAATGAATTTTTATCCTATTCTGCTTAATTCTGCAATATTTTCGCATTGAATTATCGGAAAAAAGCTTGAATAACATTCGGCAATACACTATTATACACAGCTTTACGGCAAGGAATACCACAATGTCAAAAGGCTTTACCCTGATAGAACTGCTGATTTCACTTACAATTGTCGCTATGATAGTGGCAGTCGTGTTCGGAGGGTTGCGCGTGGGCGTCCGGGCTTGGGAAAAAGGCGAGCGGAATGTTGAAAAAAATCAGCGGGAACGGGCATCTTTGGATTTGATGAAACGGCAGTTGGCATCTTTGTATATTCCCAAAAAACCGAAAAACAAAGGGGCGATAAAAGCAGCCCAGCCTTTTTTTTTAAAAGGGGAGCAGAAACGCCTGACATTTTTATCCTCTCTTGCGATCATTCCCGGAAATGATTTTGGCACGGTTTATGCTGTATATTCCATAAAACCGGCTGAACGGGGCGAAAATCTGGTCGTTTATGAAAAAAACACATCGCTGCTCAAAGGAAAGTTGACCGTGCCTGAAAATGATTTTTATGATCTTATTCCGCAGGCAGGCAGCATTGAATTTGACTATCTTAAAGAGGGAACAAACTGGATGTCGTCTTGGGATTCTGAAACACCGCCTGCGGCTATCCGAATTGTTTTCAAAGAATCACCGGAGTCAGTGCCGATCCGGGTAATTGCCCGAATTGAACAGAAGCCGGAAGAATGAAACTGCTGAATAATCAGAAGGGAATCGCCTTGTTTCTGGTGTTATGGGTATTGATTCTGCTGTCTGTGATTGTGGGTGAATTTTCTCACGCCATGCGGACAGAGATTAATATTGCCCGTAATTTCAGAGATGAAGCACAGGCGTATTATTTTGCACAAGCCGGGATTTATCAGGCGATATTTGAACTGATTAAAACCGAGACAAAGCCGCCGCAGATCCAAGGTGTTGAATTTGATAAAAAACAGGACAAATCCCGATGGCGGATCAATGCGGATATTGCGGCAGAAAATTTTGCCGAAGGCAGTTTCAAAGTAAAAATTGACAATGAAAGCGGAAAATTTGATCTCAATGCCGCAGACGAAAATGTGCTGAGGATAATGTTGGCTCCCTTCAAGCTTGATGCTCATCAAAAAGATGTGATTGTTGATTCTGTTCAGGATTGGCGGGAGGAAGGCAATTTTCATCGGTTAAACGGCGCAAAAAATGATTATTATCAATCGCTGCCTGAACCGTATTCCTGCAAAAACGCGGACTTTGATTCGATAGAAGAACTGCTGCTGGTCAGAGGCATGACGCAGGAAATTTATGACGGACTCAAAGAGATGATTACCGTGTATCGCGGAGATACTTACGAGGATAAGCGGTCGGTATTCGGGGGCGGGGATTATGCCAAAACGGCTGGAAAAAAGAAGATCAACATCAATGCGGCATCTGCCGAAGTCTTGCGCCTGCTGCCGAAAATGACAGAGGAAATCATTGAGAATATCATAGAATATCGGAAAGATAAGGATTTTGAATCAGATGCGGAAATCGCGGCAGTGCTGGGTCCCGGGGTTCAGACCGCGCTGATGCCCTATATCACCTTGAAAAAATATCCTTTTTTTACGATTACCTCTATGGGAATGCTTCAGGACAGCGACATCAGACAGGTCATCCGGGTATTGGTCGAAATTGACCCGGCAATGGATAAAAAATACAGAATTGTGCAGTGGTCAGACAGATATGATTTTTCAAAACAGTCTCGGAATTGACATCAGCCAGCATCGCGTAGGGCTTTTATGGTTGAAAAACTCATTTAAGGGCATCATCAAAGCCGAAGAAGCGGTTTATCTGTTGGAAAAAGGCAAATCGCTGAAAGAAAAACTTGATGCTGTCGCTGATCTGGTGAAAGCGTTTATCGAAAGCCATCAGATTGCTTCCGGCGATATTTTTCTGTGTATTCCTAATGAATACGCTATGATAAGAGAGATTCGGCTTCCTTTGGCAGCCAAAGAGAATCTGCGCGAAACCTTAAGCTATGAAATGGAAAAGTTCGTTCCTGTTTCGGCAGATGAGATATATTTTGATTATCAGATTCTTGCTGAAGACAAAGAAAATCAGGACGTGCGGATTCTGCTGGCGATTGCCAAAAAAAGCGTGATTGAGCCGTATCTTGAATTGAAAGAGAAATTGGGCAGCGGAATTTCAGGCATAGAGATCAGGTCTTCGGCAATTGCCAATTTTTTATCGTATCGCCTTTCGGATTCAAAGGATCTGTCTGTTGCTTACGAGCGATTCATTGAATTGCAGAAAAACAGCGCGGTTGAAATTTCAGCCTCTCCTGAAGAACTCGGTATTTCCGAAGACCTGATTCCGGCATTCGGGCTTGCGTTGAAAGGGCTTTATCAGACACCGATTCAGATAAATTTTATTGCGCCTGAATTACGAAAAAAACGCGGTAAAACAGGAATTTATGCTTTTATTATTCTGCTCTGTCTGACAGTGTTGTTCGGTGCGGGATGGGGCGTAAGCCGGGTTATTCAGCATCGGCTTGTTGAAAACCGGATCAATCAGGAAATGAAACGTCTGGTGGCAGAAGTCAGACAGGCGGATCAGCTTCGCGCCGAAGTTGAAGCTCTTGAAAAAAAAGCAGATTATCTTAACAAGCTGCAAAACGGACGCCCTACGGCATTGGATATGATGGCAGAACTCAGCCGCATTATTCCGGATAAGGCTTGGGTTCAGCAATTGATAATTTCCGAAAAAGGGCTGCAATTGGAAGGATTTGCGGAATCCGCGTCTGAGTTGATTCCGATATTGGATGCGTCTCAGTTCTTCAAAGATGTTGCCTTCTTGTCAAGCATTACCAAAGAACGGGACGGCAAAGAGCGATTTTTAATAGGATTGAAAACGAAATCTTAACATGACGAAAGAACGAAAATATATTCTGATTTGCGGTATCATTTTGCTGCTGATAGGGCTGTTCTATCGGTTTATGCCGGATAGCGGGGCATCGTCCGGAGATGATATTACGGCAAAACAGGCAAAATTGGCAAAATATCAGGAGATGGTTCGGCAGAAAGCCGGGCTTGAAGCAAAACTTGCCGCGTTGACAGAGCAGGTTAAACAAGCTGAAGCCGGACTTTCTTCAAAGGAAACACCTGCGCTGGCTTCGGCTGATATTCAAAATATCATCAATAAGATAGCTGAAAAAAGCCATGTTGAGATAACAGCGGTTCGGGTATTGAAAGCAGAAGAAGCTGATGAAAAAGAATTTCTGCGTCTTCCGATTCAGTTGACGTTCAATTCCACAACCCGGCAGTTAAAAGACCTGCTGTATGACATCGAATCTTCTCCGAAAATTTTAAGAATCGGTGATATGACGGTCAGAATGATCAGAAGCAAGCCGGAAGAACAGATTCAGACCACGCTCACCGTCAACGGCTATATGAAAAAAGGCAGAGAAGGGACTCAGCAGCCATGAGATCAGGAATATGGTTCATTAATGTTGTGCTGGCAGCGAGCGTAATCTTTTTCGGGATAAAGACCTATCAGGTTTGGTTTGATCCGGAAAAACCGATCACAAACCCCAAATCTGCCACGACATCTTCGGCACAGCCTGAAAAAAGGATTTTGCCCAAAACTGTTCCGCCTCAGACATCTTATCAGATCGTGGCTGAAAAAACGATTTTTTCGCCGGATAGAAAAGAGACGGTAAAAAATGCAGAGACAGTGCAGACGGCTAAAGCCCCGGCAAAGTTCAATCTTTCCGGAATTATGATTTCGGGTGGTTATAAGTTCGCATTGATCACTGACGCGGCAAAACCCGGGACAAAACCCAGACGGGTGAAAGAAGGCGATTCTTTGGATGATCTGAAAATATCTGTCATTCAGAACGACAGGATTATTTTATCCAATGCGGAGAATCAGCGTCAGGAATTGTTGTTATATGATACGGCTAAGGTCGTGCGGCGCGAGCAGGTTCACAAAGATGCAGAACCTATCATTATTGCAGGATCCGATTCTCAGAACAAACAGGCGCCGCTGGCATCAAAAGAAGAAAAACCGGCTGTGAATCCCCCTGCTAATCCATTGGTAGCACCGCCACCTGTTTCGGCAGAAAAAAAGCCCGAATCTCCGCCTCCGGATAGAAAGCCGGTTGTGTCCCAACCGATCCATCAGCCTGCGCCTGCAAAAACTCAGGCTAAACCCGTCCAAGACGACATGAATAACCCTATACTCAATCTTTTCAGAGGAATCAAATAAATTTATGATCCGAAATATTCTTTTAGCGGCGTGTTATATCTTGTGTACTGTATTGTCATATCCGGCTTTTGCCGCAGAACAGGTTCCCGTGTTCGGCGTTTTCGGAGGCGGCGCGGCAGCAGCGCCTCCGCCTGCTCCGCCCCAGCCAAAGC
>DYRC01000005.1:7981-23398 GCA_020718925.1 Desulfonema limicola | reverse complement strand
TTGTTGATCCCAATGTCCGGGGCAAAGTAACGGTTCACACTGCCGGAAGTCTGAAGCGGGAAGACCTTTTTTCGGTGTTTTTTCAGGTTCTTGAAGCCAATGGGCTGACAGCGATCAAAGACGGCAATCTTTATAATATTGTCAGCGTCAAAGACGCGTCCCGGCTTCCTGCCTCGCCGCATTCAGGACGGTCCGGCGATAAGCTGGGCATCGGCGAAAGAATGATGATTCAGGTGATTCCCCTGACCTATATTTCTTCGGAAGAAATGGGAAAACTGCTTGGTCCGTTTGTGTCCGGCGGCGGCGCGATTGTGTCTCATAAATCTCCGAATACTCTGGTTGTGGCGGATAAAGACACGAATATCCGAAAAATACTGAAGTTAGTTCAATCGTTTGACATCAATCTGTTTGAAAAGGTCAATTATCGCTTTTATCCGTTGGAACGCACAGATGCCGAAGATATGGCAAAAATCTGCACGGATATTTTCGGGACCGGAGATGCTGCAAAAGATCAGGCAAAATTTGTTGCGATTGCCCGTCTGAACACCCTGCTTGCCATCAGTGCAAATCCCGGAATTTTTGCTAAAATCGAAGAAGTTGTCCGAAATACCGATATGTCCGGCGATAAAGCCGAGCCGGGAATTTATGTGTATCCGGTCAAAAACAGCGAAGCCGGAGAACTCTCAGAACTGCTCAACTCGGTCTTTTCCGAAACACCTTCTGAAAAAACGGATAAAACGGGCAAAGACACTGAAAAAGTCAAAGAGACCAAAAAAGACGATCCGATTAAAAATCTGTTTCCTACTGCCGCGACAACAAAAAAAGAATCCTCAAAAAAGTCCGGGAAAAAGACAGCAAAAACCTCTTCGGGAACTACCACCCTCAGAGGCGGAATGCGGATTACCGCAGATGAGATCCGAAACGCGCTGATCATCGAAGCCTCGCCCAAAGATTATCGGATGGTGGCAGGTATTTTGGAAAAAATTGACGTTCTTCCCCGGCAGGTGCTGATTAGGGTTACGGTGGCAGAAATTACACTAAATACCAAAACTCAGTTAGGCGTGGAATGGAGTTATGTAAAAGGCGCGGGCGGTACGCCGAGTACGTCTCTTCTGCAAGGTTCTATCGGAAGCAAGGATTTCAGCGGACTGAAATTTATGATCGGCGAAGATGCCCGATGGGGCGCCACGCTGTCTGCTTTGGCTACGGAAGGCAAGGTCAATATTCTATCAACGCCGACCGTGCTGGCGTCTGATAACAAAGAAGCCAATATTGAAATTTCAGATGAAGTTCCGGTTGCCAGCGCACAGTATCAATATCAAAGCACTGCAATGGATCCTCTGCTGCAAACCAATATTCAATACCGAAATACCGGGGTTATTCTGACCGTTACGCCGCATATCAATGAATTCGGGCTGGTCAGCATGGACATCAAACAGGAAGTGAGCGAACTCAAAGATCAGCCGGTCAAAGTGGGCGGCAGCGATTATCCGGCGTTTTTCAAGCGGACGGTGGATACGTCTCTGACAGTTAAAACCGGACAGACCATTGTGATAGGTGGGCTGATTAAGGAAAAGAAAAACGATACCATGTCCGGCATTCCCTGTCTGGGCAGCATTCCGGTCATTCAATATCTGTTCGGCACAAAGACCAAAACAGATGATAAGACCGAACTGATTGTTCTGATAACGCCGCAGGTGATTGCTTCTTCAGACGATGTGGATGCTGTGAGTCAGGAGTTCAAGGACAAGGTGGGGAAAATCCGAAAAGAGGCGGAGTAAGATGTGGGAAAATGCCGCCTTTATTATGAGATTTTTTATCATCACCTGCATTGTTTTCTGTGTATCTGCAAATTTATATGCAGGAGAAAAAGAATCCTTACGCGCGGCAATCCTTATTTCCAAAGATATTAAGCCTTATCTTGAAGCGTCTGAAGGTATTCAGAAAGTTTTTGATAAGGAATCGGCGATTGAAACAGAAATCTTTTCACTTGAAAAAAACAAAGATCATGGGGCGTTGAAAGATAAGATCGGCAAAAAAGAAATTTCCATAGCCATTGCTATCGGTCCCGAAGCCCTTGCCCTGACGGAGAGCCTTTTTTCGCAGCAGGCAAAAATTCCCGTGATTTACGCAATGGTCCTGAATCCCGAAGCTATTCTCAAACGCGCTGAATCATTCTGCGGAATTCCGTTCAATATCCCCATCCATGCTCAGATTCGGCAGATTTCCCGCGCTCTGCCCGGTGTGAAACGTCTGGGACTTCTGTATGATCCTAAGAATAATGAGCCTTTCTTCAAACAAGCGTTTGAAATTTCACAGCGTTACAATATAGAGCTGATTGCCTTGAAAGCAGATTCTCCCAAAGATATTTCTTCTATCCTGAAAGACAGCCGGAATACCGCAGAAGCATTGTGGCTGATTCCGGATCGCAGCATTATTTCCGAAAGCGTGATTCAATATATCATCAAAGAAGCGTTGTTTAAAAAAATTCCGGTCATCGGATATAACCGTTTTTTTTATGAATCCGGCGCGGCATTGTCTTTTGTGTTTGATTATGAGGAAATCGGAGCGCAGACCGCAAAGTTTGCACTGGATATTATGGTTCAGAAAACCTGCGCCGACATTGCGCCGATCTTTCATGTATGGCTTAATTCGCGCATGATGGGAAAGCTGGGGATTCCTTTGATACATAAAGAAAATTTTCCCATAGAAATCAAGCCGTGAAACGCCCCGGTATTCATATCCGGCTGCTTGCCGCAGCCATACTGCTTATCGGTGCCACAACGCTGTCACTGGGCTATGCGGGGACGCTGATGATTCACGAGTTTGTCAAAACCCGGTTTGAGGAAAGAATCTCTTTTTTAGCCCGCTATCTGGCGCTGAATGCGGAATTGGGAATTTTAATTGATGAAAAAGAGATGCTTAAACGGCTTTCACAAAATCTCTTATCTGAAAAAGACGTGATCGGCGTGAGTATTTTCGGCACCGCAGCCGAGCCGCTTGCAGAAGTGATCAAGCCCTTTTCCGGGGTCTTGTCTGTGATCGAATCTCCGGTTATTCTCAAAGAATCCCAAGATGAAAGCCGGGCATTTCAATGGAACCCGCCTTCCTCTGTTATCGGAAAGGTAAAGATTATGTATACAACAGAGGGGCTTGTCATTCTTCTTGACACCATGAAACGCCGATTTGTCTGGCTTTCCGGCATTGCCGGACTTTTTTCCGTGCTGATTTTTTATTTTATTTCACGCTCGCTGGTAGCCCCGATCACGGAGTTGGTTCAGACTTCCCGGAAAGTGGCAGCCGGGAACCTGCAATTGCGGGCAGACTTAGGCGTTCTTCCTGAAACGCGCGAACTTGCCGCAGCCTTCAACGCCATGCTTGATTCTTTGGAAAACAGCAGAAAAGCGTTGGAAAAAGCCAATCTGACAGTGATCCGCCAAACCACGCTGGCAGAATTGGGCAAATTTTCTCTGATGATTGCCCATGAAGTGAAAAATCCGCTGGGCATTATCAAAAGCTCAATGGATATGTTGAAAAAAGATATTGCGCCCGGAGATATGATGGTGGAGTTTATTGAAGATGAAATCCGGCGGCTTAATCGCCTGATCGAAGATTTTCTGCTGTTTGCAAGACCGGCAAATCCTACGTTCCGTCCGGTGAATCTTCACGAGATGCTTAAACATTGCGCCGAAAGATTTGAATTGCAGACTGCCGATATTCCTGTAATTATTGACACAGATATTCCTGAAGATAATTATGAAGGGCAGGCTGATCCTGATCTGCTGGTCAGAGCTATCGGCAATATCATTAAAAACGCTATGGAATCCGGCGGAGAAGATGAGAATATGATCCGTATACGTGCGTTTTTTGACAAAGATTTCTGGATTGCCGAAATCACAGATCAGGGACCGGGAATTGATCCTGAGCTTATGGATAAAATTTTCGAGCCGTTTTTTACCACCCGTTCAAAAGGAACCGGGCTGGGGCTTGCGTTTGCATTTCAGGTGATTAAGGCGCATGGCGGTATGATTACCGCGCAAAACAGCCCTGAAGGCGGTGCTGTTTTTCAGATAAAAATTCCGAAAAACGATGCCTGATCTTATTTTCTCTTGTCATGCGTAAGCCTTTGCGTTAATGTCCTGATGATGAGGGGAACGTCATGAAAAGCAAATGGTTGAAAATTTTAAATCCCATATTGGGAATATCCTTTGTATTTCAAATATCTATGGGCTTTTCCGGCGATTTTATTCCGATCAGAAATTTTGAGCAGGTGCATAGAATCGGCGCGATAGTTCTTCTGATTTGCGTTATTGCTCATATTTATCTCAACTGGCAATGGATTAAAGTCAACTACCTTAAAAAATAGAAACTTGCGATAAAGATAATGGAAAACAGCTTGAAAAAACCTAAAAAGATGGCTCTGGGAAGAGGATTGGACGCGCTGATTCCCCATTTTGAGCCTGTGCGTGAAGATACTCAAAAAGATTATCTTCAGTGCGATATTGACCTGATTCATTCCAATCCCTATCAGCCCCGAACCCGCTTTGCGGAAGAAGAATTGGCAGAGTTATCTGCCTCCGTCAGAGAGCAGGGGATTATCCAGCCGCTTCTGGTGAGAAAAAACGCAACGATAGGCTATGAACTGATTGCCGGAGAAAGACGTCTCAGAGCCGCCAAAATAGCCGGATTGACACAGGTTCCGGTGGTGGTGAAAGAGGTCAGCGATGCCCAAATGCTGGAAATTTCTCTGGTGGAAAACATTCAGCGCGAGGATTTGAATCCGTTGGAAGAATCCGAGGCATATTATCGCCTGATGACCGAATTTGGCATGACACAGGAACAGGTGGCGGATCGGGTGGGAAAAAGCCGTCCGGCAGTGGCAAATTTTTTACGACTTAAAAATCTGCCGGAACAAATCAGAGATTCAGTGCGGGAAGGGGAGTTGAGCATGGGACATGCCAGAGCCTTGCTGAGTCTTGAACATTCGGCGCAGCAGCTTGACGCATGGCGCATGGTCATCAGCAAAGGATTGTCGGTCAGAGAAACCGAAGCCTTAGTCAAACGGCTGAAAACCGAAGAAAAAAAGCCGAAAAAATCAGTTGCTGACGCGGCGTATTTTACCAGTCTGTCTGAAGAGCTTTCCCGCAGATTCGGCACCAAAGTGCAAATCCGGCGGCGGGGGAAAAAGGGGAAACTGGAAATTGATTTTTACACAGATGAAGATTTGGATCGCGTACTGACCATTCTGAATATTTCTTAATGGTTATTTCGGATTGCTATTGGCAATATTGACGCCGATAAATCCGCCTTTTAACACAAAGGTCATGGGCGTATTGTTTCTCAGCACCGTTACTTCAACGGTCGGCTTGGATTCTTTGCTTTTGACTTCCTGAATCAACTGCTGAGAATCACTGATTTTAGCGCCATCATAATCCAGCACCACATCGCCTTTCTGGAGACCTGCGGATTCGCCCTGAGACCCCGGAATAATATCTATAACAGATACGACAGGGGGAGGAACTTCGGGCTGAGGCGGCGGCGGAGGCATAAAAGGAAACGGCGGAGACGCCGCAGGCGGAGAACTGCCTTTTGCCATTGCTTTGGGAACAACAGAAACCCGGTTCAATCCGGCGCGGCTGTATTCCAGCGCGTAATTATCCTCATCCAACTGGCGCAGCAGACGTTTGAGCGCGTTTTCCGGCAGTTCTTCTATCGCAGTGAAGGAAATCGGCTCTTTTGCCCGA
This sequence comes from Desulfonema limicola, assembly GCA_020718925.1. GTDB lineage: Bacteria > Desulfobacterota > Desulfobacteria > Desulfobacterales > DYRC01 > DYRC01. The sequence goes on along the minus strand of DYRC01000005.1, from coordinate 17,654 downwards.
CCATCCAGTCCGAAGATATTCACCCGGCACTTATCCTTAATTTCTTCCACCATCATGCCCAACGGCAGATTCTGCGCCTGAATGCTCAGTTTGCCATTGGCACATCGGACCGTGTTGCTTTTTCCATCGGCAAATATCGGTGCTGCCCAATAGTGCAGACACATTGCCATTATCATCAATACCATAGATATGTTATTTTTGAGTTTCATAATCTGATATGATACGTTCAAATCATTGCTTGTGTCAAGAGTTTATCAATGATATAGCAGGAAAAAATATCATTCATCATGGGAGAAAACGATTATGAGCATCAACACCGTTGAAAAAATTGATGATCAGGTAAAAGTGGCGCATGTTCTGATCAGCGTATCAGACAAACAAGGGCTGGAAGACTTTGTTCCGGGGCTGCTGAAGATAAACCCGGACATCAGAATATTGTCCACCGGCGGAACTTACAGCAAACTCAAAGAAATTCTGGGCGAACATGCAAAAGCATCTCTCAAGCAGGTTTCAGATTACACCGGACAGCCTGAAACACAGGGCGGATTGGTCAAAACGCTTGATTTCAAAATTTATCTGGGCTTGCTTACCGAAACTTATAATGAGGCGCATCAGGCGGATTTGGCAAGAACCGGTGCTGTAAATATGGATATGGTGGTAGTCAACCTGTATCCGTTCAAACAGACCATTGCCAAAAAAGACGTAAGCCCGGAAATGGCAAGAGGAAATATTGACATCGGCGGTCCCTGCATGATCCGCGCCTCTGCCAAAAATTTTCTGCGCGTGGCGTCTGTGGTTGATCCGAACGATTATTCCATGATTCTTGAGGAGATGAAAAAGACCGGCGGGCATACCACGCTGAATTTGCGGTATAAACTTGCCCAAAAAGCCTTTGATCATACTGCCAATTATGATCGGGGCATTGCGGATTATCTGATGCCCATGCCGTTTGAAAGCGTGAAAGCCTGCTATAAACTCTCTTGAAATTGCTCACCGGGGCGGGCTGTCCGCTCGTCCCGGATGGCTCAGTATCCGCTCAATTGCCGCCGAATAAGAAATTCCCACTTTTTCCAATGCTGCCGCAAATCCCGCGTCAGGAGAAATGCAGGGATTTGCATTCACTTCCAGCACAAAGGGCTTGCCGGTTGGATCAACTCTGAAATCCACACGCGCATATCCGCGAAGATTGAAAATATTCCAGCATCTTATTGAAATTTCTTTAAGGCGTTCAAGTAACGCATCATCATCTTGTGAAAATTCAAAAGATCGGATGGTGTTATGATATTCCGAAGACTCTTCTTTCCATTTTGCGTTATAATCCACTATTTTAAACTGTTGTTCCGAAAAGCCTTCAAATCGGATTTCCGCAGGCGGCAGAACTTGGGAACAGTTTTCGCCATTAAGAACGGATAAATTGAACTCCCGCCCCTCAATATATTGTTCCGCAAAACATTGACCGCCGAGACGCTCCTCAAATGCTGCCATAACCGATTTCAAATCCGCCCAATTTTTTATACATACAATCGAATCCTGAGCAAGCCCGATAGATGCGTGTTCCCATACGGATTTGATGATGTAAGTTCCTTCAATAAAAGAATTTTCCTTATTCAAAACTTTTGCGCCGAACCATCGGGGCGTGTCAATTCCTGACAGATCAAGCAGTTGCTTTGCAAGTACTTTGTTTGACGTTAAAAACATCGCATCTGCATCTGCGCCGGTATACGGAATGCCCAATGTTTCCAACAGCAGCGGCGCAACAGAAATCAGCCGCCCCTGTCCGCTTGCAGATTCCACCAGATTAAAAACCATATCCGGCGAGATTTTCTTCAACTTGTCGCTCATTTCTGTCAGATTCAGCGTAAACGGCAGGGGGACAGGTTCAAATCCCAAACCTGACAAGGCATTGCTGACCGATTGAACCTGAATCAGCGTATCCTGATCATCTTTTCCTGCATTTTCGGAAATCTCAGAAAACAAAATTACGATTTTGGGAGCAGATTTCAAAAAAACTCCTTTCGGGACTGTAATTTATCTTACAGATTTATTGTTTATCACATTCCGGTTTTCAGGAAAAGAACGATGTAGGCGTTGAGTTTGTTTTTTTTAATCTGTCAAAATCAGAATTGCCGGAGCAATAATAACACATCTTGACTATTATTGAGAATCTATTATAAAATGCTTTGTTAAATGAAACCTCTATCTTTCATACTGACTCTGTGTCTGCTGATGCCGGGCTGCGGATACCGCTTCTCAGAAGCTACCCGTCTTCCCGGAGGTATCCGCCATATTTCTGTTGCGACTTTGGAAAACAGAAGCGGTGAAATCGGCGCGGAAAGCATCATTACCAACGATCTGATTTATGAGTTGAGCCGCAACGGAATACTCGGACAATCAGATAACGCGGATGCGTTTCTTTCCGGCGTGATCCGCTCTGTCTCCATTGATTCGGTGTCGCATCGGGGAATAAATACCTCTCTTCAACGCCGTATTCGGCTGACGGTTGATCTGAGCCTGAAAGATTCGGCGGGCAAAATACTATGGACAAAAAACGGTATATGGGCAAATGAAGCATACAATGTGATGTCGGATAAATCGGCAACCGAATGGAATAAGCGGGCAGCCATTTCTGTTCTCTCAAAACGATTGGCGGAAAATGCGTATCACGAACTCACGGATAATTTTTAATTACCCCTCCCCGGAACGGAGAGGGGCGTTCTCCCCCATTCCCTTTCAGGGAAGGGGGGCAGGGGGGTTAGGTGCGGAAGCGTATGATACTTGTAGCTGACAATCTGCAAATTACGGACAAAAAAATTGACCGCGCGATTTCGGACATGAATCCGGAACCGATTCAAGACATCGTGAAACGCTGTGAACTTGCGGGCGCACAGGCGATTGACATCAATTCGGGTCCGCTTTCCCGCGATCCTGAAAAAAAGATGGCGTTTCTGGTGGAGACGGTTCAATCGGTTACGGATCTGCCCGTGTTTATTGATACGGCAAATCCCAAAGCGATGGAAGCCGGGCTGATTGCCAACAGAAAAACAGCCATTATCAACGGCTTTTCCCTTGAACCGGCAAAGCTTGAATATATTCTTCCTCTGGCAAAAAAATACAACACCGACATCATCGGCTATCTGTTGTATCCCAATAGCCACGTTCCGCCGGATAGTACAGAGCGTTTGGGCGTGGCGGTTGAGCTTTTCAGCCGGTTTCAGGATGCGGGCATTGATAAGGAACGGCTGATTATTGATCCGATTGTTGCGCCGGTGATATGGGAAAACGGCGCGTTTCAGGATATGGAAATACTGACCGTGCTGCGGAATCTGCCGGATATTCTGGATTTTCAGGTCAGAACCATCGGCGGGCTGTCAAATCTCACCACCGGACAAGGTCCCAAAGACAAAAAGCTGATTCTGGAAAGAACCTATCTTCCGATGCTGGCGTGTGCAGGATTGAGTTTTGCGCTGCTGAATGTACTTCATCCTGAAACTATGCAGACCGCAAAAGCCGCCAACGCGCTGACAAGTCCGAAAATATTTGCTTATGAATTATTCTGATAAGGAAAAAATAAATGATAGCAAAGCTCAAATATCGCTATACGCCTGAAGAATATTTGGAAATTGAGCGCAATGCCGAGTATAAGAGCGAGTATTTTGACGGCGAAATCTTTGCAATGGCAGGCGCGAGCGAGCGGCATAATCTGATTTCGGGCAATGTGTTTGCCGCGCTTCATGCTCAATTCAGAAAACGCCCCTGCAAAGTCTATTCAAACGATATGCGCCTCAACGTCAGCCAAACCGGACTTTACACCTATCCTGATATTGCGGCAGTCTGCGGACAAGCGCGGTTTGATGATGAACACAAAGATATTCTGCTCAATCCGGCAGTGATTATGGAAGTGCTTTCCAAATCTACCCAAGACTATGATCGGGGAGAAAAATTTAAGAATTATCAAACAATTGACTCTCTTGAAGAATATCTTCTGATTTCTCAGGAAAAAGTTCATATTGAGCATTATATCCGGCAGCCGGGGCATCAATGGCTGTTTTCGGAAATTGATAATATCCGAAAGAGCGTTATTCTGACTTCCATCAACTGCAAACTGAAATTGACAGACATCTATGATAAAGTGGAAATTTGAGATACTGCAAGCACAGGCACACCGCAGGTGGCAGGAATTTTGTCAGGCGTCTCAGGAACAAAATATTGCTGTTCCTGATGAGCCTGAATTGATCAACACTGCCCAGCAGGTATTTGCATTCAGTGATTTTATTGCCAAAGCGTGTATCCGGGAGCCGCAACTGCTCCAAGAGCTTGTAAACAGCGGCGTTCTGGAAAAAGCATATCTGCCTGATGAATACGGCATCAGGATAAAACATTTCTTAGCCGATGTTCGTGATGAGGCGTCTTTAATCCGTCAGTTGCGAAAATTCAGGCGCCGGGAGATGGTGCGGATTGCATGGCGCGATCTCGGAGGAAATGCGGAATTATCGGAAACCCTGAGCGATTTATCCCATTTTGCCGATGCCTGCGTTCAGACCGCGCTTTCTTTTTTGTATGATTGGCAGACCGCGCAATTCGGGATTCCGGTCAATGAAAAGGGAGAAGTGCAACAGTTGGTCGTTTTGGGCATGGGAAAGCTGGGCGCGTGCGAACTCAATTTTTCTTCAGACATTGACCTGATTTTTACCTATCCCGAACTTGGTGAAACGACCGGCAACTCCCCTCTTGAGAGGGGTCAGGGGTGTGTCACCAGCGACGAATTTTTTGTAAAACTTTGCCGAAAACTTCTGAACGTATTAGGCGCAAATACAGAGGATGGCTTTGTATTTCGGGTAGATATGGATTTGCGCCCTTATGGCGAAGGCGGTCCGTTGGTGATGAATTTTGACGCGATTGAATCGTATTATCAGATTCAGGGCAGGGAATGGGAACGATACGCATGGATTAAGGCAAGAATCATTGCGGGCGATAAAACGGCGGGTGAAAAACTTTTGCAAACTCTCAAACCCTTTATATATCGCCGATATTTGGATTACGGCGTATTTGAATCTCTGCGCGAAATGAAAGGCAAAATTTCGCTTGAAGTTCAGCGGCATGGAATGCAGGATAACATCAAGCTCGGCTCCGGCGGTATTCGGGAAATTGAATTTTTCGGGCAGATATTTCAACTGATTCGGGGCGGCGTTGTGCCTGCGCTTCAGACCCGCCGGATTCAGGATGTTTTGCCCATTCTTGTTGAAGAAGGATTTATTGAAAAAGAAGTCTGTGAAGAGCTTTTGGCGGGCTATGTTTTTTTACGCAATACCGAACATCGGCTTCAGGAATATGCCGATATGCAGACGCATCAACTGCCCTCTGATGAATCAGGTCAAGCCTGTCTTGCTGCTTCAATGGGATTTGAGAATTGGGAAGCGTTTTATCAGACCCTATTTATGCACCGCGAAAAAGTTCATTGGCATTTCAATACCTTACTGGAACTCAGAAATGCTAACCATTCGCACAATGATGTTGAAAAAAAACTTCAGGCAGTGTGGCAAAATTCGGCTGATGAGGAGTATCATACAAAAACGCTTTCCGAAGCCGGATTTAAGCATCCGCATGACGTGATGCAGCGGTTAGATGATTTCCGCAACGGCATATCAACGCGGGCATTAAGTCCCAAAAGCCGTGAGCGATTAGATCGGCTGATTCCACTGCTGTTGAAAGAAACGGGGCTGTCTGAGCAGTCAGATTCGGTGTTTGACCGGGTGATTGATCTGATTAAAAGCATTGAACGGCGAGCCTGTTATATTTCGCTGCTTTTGGAAAAGCCGCAGACGCTCACGCATATCGTGAAATTGGCGACCACCAGTTCGTGGATACTTTCTTTTCTGTCTCAGCATCCGGTGTTATTGGACGAATTGCTGGATTCGCGTACCTTGTATTCGCCTCCGAAAAAGCCCGAACTTGAGCGGGAACTGCGTCATCGCTTAGAGCAGATACCGCCGGATGATTTGGAACATCAGATGGAAACTCTGCGCGTGTTCAAGCAGGTCAATCTGCTTAGGGTGGCGGTGGCGGACATCAACAACGCGCTGCCTCTGATGAAAGTCAGCGATCATCTGTCGTATATCGCGGAAGTGATTTTAAAAGAAGTGCTTGATCTGGCATGGAATTACATGGTTGAAAAACACGGCGAACCGGAATGCGGCATCAGCGGCTGTCAGCGGGGATTTGCGGTCATTGCGTATGGAAAACTCGGCGGATTTGAACTGGGCTATAATTCAGACATCGATCTGGTGTTTATTCATGCCGGAACCGCCGAAGAAACCAAAGGCGGCAGCCGCCCGATTGACAGCGGACAGTTTTTTGCCCGATTGGGACAGCGCATGGTTCATATTCTGACCGCGCATACGTCTGCCGGAATTTTGTATGAAACAGACATGCGCCTGCGTCCTGACGGCAGTTCGGGACCATTGGTCTGCCATATTGATTCATTTGGCGTGTATCAGGATGTCAAAGCATGGACATGGGAAAAGCAGGCAATCCTGAGAGCAAGACCCGTGAGCGGTGATCCGGGTATAGCAGCGCGATTTACCGAAATCCGAAAACAGGTACTGACTCGTCCCCGCCAAAAAGCCAAACTTCAGGAAGAAGTCCGAAATATGCGCCAAAGAATGCGACACGAGCTGTCGGGCGCGGAGCATGGCATGTTTGATCTCAAGCAGGATACGGGTGGAATGATAGATATTGAATTTTTGGTTCAGTATCTTGTTCTGCTGAACGCAAATCAGTATCCTGAGATTGTGCAATGGACAGATAAAGTCCGGCTGCTCAGAATGCTGTCCGAATGCGGCGCGATTGACGAATATGATGCGTATTTTCTGAGGGAAACATATCTGAGCTACCGGGCATTTGCCCATAAACTGAGCCTTCAGCAAAAGCCAGCCAAAGTGCCGGACAGCAAATTTCATACTCCCCGAAAGCGGGTTCGGGAATTGTGGAATTATTTTATCGAAACTCCTTCTTGAGACTATAACACACTGAAACAAATGAAAGTATTTGAACACAGAGATATAGTCTGGTCAGATTATTTTAAATACAGAGTTCAACTGAGAGGCTATGATATTGTCAAAATTGAAAGAATATTGAGATATTCCGAAGAAAGATATTATGATACTGAAACTTTTCGTCAGGTTGTTATAGGCAGGCATGATAAACGGCTGGTGATAATTCCGTATGAGACAGTAAATAATACTGTTATACCCGTTACAATTCATGCTATTACTCGTCAACAGATTAAATTCCGCATAAAAATAGGCAGGTTGAACTGTGAAAAAACCTAAAATGACATATTTTCAGGAAAGCGATGTTATTCATCTGTCTGTTTCCGAAGACGAGGAAGCGGGGAGTGTTGAAATCAGTCCGAATATCACAGCAGAAATGAATAATGTCGGTGAGTTGATCGGGATAGAGATTCTGAATGCTTCTTTATTTATCCGCAATTCGGTTTTGGAAAGCGTTCAGGCGAAAATGCTTAATATTGTTGTTCCGTCTGTAAGTAAGCGGGTTACTGCGAAACAACGGGATAAAGCCAACAGAAGAAAATCCGCTTCCGGAGGATATTAAGGAAACACAAATATGGGAGAAGTTTGAATGGACAATGAGATCAGCCTGACAGAGCTTTCTTTTATTTCAGATATAGCGGTAATGGAACGCCGGGAGGATGGCGCATTTCAGATTATCGGAACTGCTCCGGCTTGGCTGGATCGGTTTTTTCCGAAAATTACTCTGAAACGGCAGGAAGGCATAAGCTATGAGGATTCTCCCTTTCTTGACCAATTTATCTGCGATGCCGAAGCGTTTTGGGATGCCGGAGTAGAAAAAAAATTGAAATCCGGCGCGTGGATTGAAACAGATGATGCTGAAAATGAATTTCCCTTTGAAGCAACGGCGGTTCTTTTGGGAAAAAGAAAGATTCTGCTGATTGAAGCTGCTCATTATTCTTATGAAGAAAAACAGCAGATTATCCAAACAGGCAGAGACCTTGCACTGGCGTATCATCATCTGGAGCAGACCGAAGCAGAATTAAGAAAGGCAAAACAGGCTGCTGACCATGCCAATCATGCCAAAAGCGAATTTTTAGCCAGTTTAAGCCATGAACTCCGCACGCCGCTGAATGCGATTTCAGGCTACACCCAGATTCTTATCAAGCATCCGTCTGTTACGGAATTTCAATCAGAACGACTCAATATCATTAGAAAAAGTACGGATCATATTCTCTATCTGATCAACGATATTTTAGACCTCGCCAAAATCGAAGCCGGACGTTTGGAAATTGAGCGGGCAGAGTTTCATCTCCGAAATTTTTTAAAGGATATTGCAGAGATGTTTGAAGTACAGGCTGAACAGAAAAAGATAGAATTTGTTTATCATATCCCGATGCAGTTGCCTAAACTTGTTATAGGAGATGAGACACGGCTGCGGCAAGTCCTGATAAATCTTTTAGGCAATGCGATAAAATTCACCGACAAGGGCTGCGTCATGCTGAATGCCGAATACCACAACGGACGCGCCTGTTTTGAAGTCAGCGATACCGGGAGAGGTATTAATGCAGACGAACTTGAAAAAATTTTCTCTCCGTTTTATCAAGCCGGATATTATCCGAAAATGACAGAAGGCACGGGATTAGGCTTATCTATCAGCAAAAAACTTACGCAGATGATGGGCGGGGAATTAACGGTGCAAAGCAATATGGGACATGGTTCCGTATTCCGGGTCGGGCTGGATCTGCCTGCCGCAAATGCTGAAACAGATGAGCCGGACACGGAAGCTTTGAAAAAACAAACAGATATACTGATTCCGCCAAGCCCCGAAGAGCTTTCAATATTGATAAACTTGGTTCAGATAGGCGATATTAAAACCATCCGTCAACGTACGGAAGCATTATTTCAACAGGATAAGCAGCTTATACCATTTGCGACAGAACTGATTCATCTGGTAAAAGAATTTCAGATGAGTAAAATCCGGGTGTTTCTGAACTCTTTCAACCCTCCCCCGTCCCCTCCCCGAAACGGAGAGGGGTGATTCCCTTTTTTGCCTATCTCAATCCCGCAATGATTTGCAGAAGATGAATCACATCAGACATTTCAAGGCGATGATCCTTTAAGCATATCGGCGGATCGGTATTGATGCCTGCAAAAATCCTCAACATCGCAATGACATCGGGTAAAGACAGGGTGGGATGAATCGCAGGATTCGCATCGTTGCAGTCTCCGGCTTTGGTGACATAACCCTGCGGCAGAAAAACACAGAGTTGTATTGAATTTTTCGGATCGCCATATCCGTCTCCGTCACTGTCTCTGTAATAGATAGGCGTGATCAGCGGCTCCAAAGGTATGTCAATTCCGGTGAACTCCTGAAAAGATTTGACCAATACGTTCGTCGCCGAAAACGCTTCATATCCGACAGCCTGAAACGTGATGGTATAAGATGTATTCGGAATAAGCGAAATCATATAATCCCCGACAAACGGATTTATAAAGGTATCGGTAATGCCATTGCCGGAGACGGTGATTTTTACCCCTGAAATTCCCTGACTTGAACATTTATCCTTTATGACGCCTTTAATAATTCCGTCATTTCCAGCCACTCTTGTTACTTCCAAATCATATTCGGTTCCGTCTCCGAA
>DYRC01000005.1:0-7881 GCA_020718925.1 Desulfonema limicola | reverse complement strand
GCATAGCTGAAACTGTTGTCTTCTTCATACACATCCGGCTGAATTGCCAGCGCAAAACACGGAAAAATCAAACAGTATACACATACTGCCAACAATATTCTGACCTTAAATCTGCTCATACTCACCTCTTTAATTCCTTAATAATATTTAAATTTATTACATTATAGCCCGATTCTGATGCTTATCAGCCGAATAATATATTATAAAATATATGCAAAAAATATACCATAAAAACCTCTTGTAAAAATCGTTCTTCTTTTTTGTCAGTTACATTTATTTTCATTCTGAATCATCAGATTGTGATTGAAGACTTGACAGTCTGCACTGCTTATGCTTAAATAAACGGATTAATCAGTCGAATCTTATGAGAAAAAGAGGAAGTTATGAAAAGAACATTTCAGCCGAGCAAACTCAAACGCGCCAGAACGCATGGTTTTTTGAAAAGGATGTCTGATCCCGGCGGTCGCAATGTCATCAGACGGCGCAGAGCCAAAGGCAGAAAACGTCTGGCGCTTTAATTTCGGCATTATCGGATTGGCAGCTTGCGGGGACAATATCCCCGCCTTCAGTAACTCGTCTGTCGAATGAGGCAGATTACTCGGAAAATCGCTGAGATATGCGTTTATTTTCTTTTACAAAAGCGGACAGGCTTTTAAAACGAGCCGAATTTCTTCATCTGGCTCAGATTGGACAGACGGCACATAACAGCCACTTTGTTGCCGTATTTGCGCCGGGAACTTGTCATCATACCCGGATGGGAATTACCGTCAGCAAAAAGGTGGGCAAATCCGTAACGCGCAGTCGAATCAAGCGGTTGATCCGGGAATACTTTCGGCATAACCGGCATCGGATTGCAGGCAGCTGGGATATTAACATCATTGCAAAAAGACGCGCCGCAGACCTTTCGTCAGCAGATGCGTTTTTATCCTTAAAGCATATTTTTGACAAGCTATCTCGTGTGGGTTATCAGACAAATATTTCTGCTGTTGATTAGGGCATATCAGCTTATGATATCCCCGCTTCTGGGTCCTGCCTGCCGTTTTTATCCGAGCTGCTCCGAATATGCGTATCAGTCCGTTGAAAAATACGGACTGCTCAAAGGCGTGTTTCTTTCCCTAAAAAGAATTCTGAAGTGTCATCCGTTTCATCCGGGAGGGTTTGACCCCGTTCCCTAAATCATCAGTTACGCCGTTTGTTTGAATTTAAAAAATTGTTTTTTCAGGAGAAAAGAATGGAACAAGCCCGATTTGTCATTGCACTGGTGCTTTCGTTTTTTGTGTTTTATTTTTGGAACGTTTTTTTTGTAAAGGAGCCGCCGACTCAGCCCAAGTCCGTACAAACGGCAAAAGAAAAATTGCCGATTCAACCAGTTGAAAAAATTGAAAAAAAAGAAGAATCGCTTCCTCCGGTTCAGCCCGCGCTGCTCGAGAGAATGCCCAAAACAATTAAGGTAACGTCGCCGCTTTATACGGCTCATTTTTCGGAAAAAGGCGCAAAAATTACGCAATTTTCCTTAACTAAGTATAAAGAAACGGTTATGCCGGATTCACCTCCCAAGGAATTGATTTCAAATACCCTTTCAGACGGAACTGTTCTGAGCGGCACAGCGGGCGGCAGTATTTCGGGATTGACTCAGGCGGTTTTTTCAGCATCAGCCGAAGAGATTTCAGCACAGCGTCAGCCGGAAAAGCTTTCGTTTATATGGCTGTCTCCTGAAGGCATTGAGATTGAAAAAAGCTTTTTATTTTCGCCGGATACTTATGCTATCGGGCTTACGGTTACTATCCGGAACCGATCTGCCCGCGCAGTTCAGGAGAGCGTAACCTTATCGCTCAAAGATATGGCTCCGCCTGAAGACAGCAATTACGGTTTTGAAGGACCCAGTGCGCTTCTCAATGACAGTCTGGAACAAATCAAGCTCAAAAGCCTCAAGGATAAAACCGTCTATACCGGAAAACTCCGATGGCTTGCGCTTGAAAGCCGCTATTTTATGTCTGCGGTTCTTCCGGCAGCATCAGAAGATGCGAGCATGAATCTTTCCCTGTCCGCAGATGGAAAAATATTGGAAAGCCGCTATATCCGCCCATTGGCAAGCATTCAGCCCGGAGGACAAAGTGTCTCTGAGTTTACGCTGTTTTTCGGTCCCAAAAGCCTTAACGTATTGAGACAACTCAATAACAGTTTGGAAAAAGCGATAAATTTCGGTATGTTCGACATTCTTGCCAAACCCTGTCTGTGGCTGATGAATTATCTCTACGGATTCATTCCCAATTACGGCGTGGCAATTATCATTCTTACCCTGTTGGTCAAACTTGTCTTATGGCCCCTGGGCAACAAAAGCTACAAATCCATGAACGACATGAAAAAGCTTCAGCCGTATATGACTGAAATTCGGGAAAAGTACAAAGATGACAAGGCGAAAATGAATCAGGAGATCATGAATCTTTACAAAACGTATAAGATCAATCCTATGGGCGGCTGTCTTCCTATGATTGTTCAGATTCCGGTCTTTTTTGCTCTGTATCGGATGTTGTATGAAGCCATTGAACTGCGCCACGCCCCGTTTTTCGGCTGGATCAATGATTTATCCGCCCCGGATCGGCTATTTCAGTTCGGTTTTTCCATTCCGTTTATGCAGCCGCCTTACGGCATTCCGGTCTTGACGCTTATCATGGGCGGAACCATGTTTTTGCAACAGAAAATGTCGCCGCCTCCGGGGGATCCGGCTCAGGCTAAAATGATGATGTTCATGCCGCTCATTTTTACAGTGATTTTTATCAATTTCTCATCAGGTCTGGTGTTGTACTGGCTGATCAACAACATTCTATCCATCGCGCAGCAGTATTACATTAGCAAGAAAAATGCTTAAATAACGGAGGTCATAATGTCGCCCGTTTCGGAATTTGAAGGCAAAACAGTTGAAAATGCCGTTGAAAAAGCCTGCGAGGCTTTGAATATTTCCAAAGAAAAGCTCAAGTATAACGTGATCTCCTACGGTTCATCCGGTATTTTCGGGCTGGTCGGCGTTAAAAAGGCAAAGATTCGCGTGATTGTGCCGGAATCCGCACCGGAATCCCCGAAACCGCCGGAACCCGTGTTTGAAAAAGAACGCCCGGCATTATCAGATTCGGATGATGAAGATGAATTTGAGATAGAAGAAGAATGCGCTGATCTTGACCATGCCCATGATGAATCTGAGGAACATACTGCCGATTCTTCAGACGAGGATGAGGTTTCACCTAATCAGGTTCAGGTGTCTGAAGAAATCATGGACATGTGCAGGGCTGTGCTGCAACGCGTGGCGGATGCTATCACAGATGATGCGTCCGTATCTGTCAGCAAAACCGAAGAATACGTCTGTTTCGAGATAGCCGGCGGCAATTCGGCGGTTCTTATCGGCAAACGCGGACAAACCCTTGAAGCTATTCAGTATCTTGCGGAAAAAATCATCAATAAACACACGGCTCGCAGGGTTCGGATCCGGGTGGATATTGAGGGCTATCTGAATAAACGCAAAGATCGGCTGGAGAGCCTTGCCAAACGGCTGGCTGAAAAAGTCAAAGTCAGCGGAAAACCATCCACCATCGGACAGATGAACGCGCATGATCGGCGGATTATCCATATCGCGCTCAAGGATGACATCGAAGTCAGAACCCAAAGCATCGGCGAAGGCTTTTACCGGAAGCTGGTTATTTTCCCCAAGAAAAAAAATGCCAAGAAAAAGGCTAAAGAGAAGAAGTAGGCAATAGCTTATGGCAGAAGATACCATTGCCGCCATTGCAACGCCTGTGGGCAGCGGCGGCATTGGCATTATCAAAATTTCAGGGACTCAGGCACTGTCAATTGCAACAGCCCTGTTCCGCCCCTTCAGACAAGGCAGAAAATTTTTCCCCAAATCCCATCAATTATATTACGGGCATATTGTCAATGATGAACAGATTCTTGATGAAGTTCTGTTGGCAGTGATGAAAGCCCCTCATTCCTATACCGGCGAAGATGTCATTGAAATTCAGGCTCATGCCGGAACATTCCTGTTGAAAAGCATTTTGGAGTTGGTGTTGAAACACGGCGCGAGGCTTGCTCATCCCGGCGAGTTCACCAAACGCGCATTTTTAAACGGGCGCATTGATCTGACGCAGGCGGAAGCGGTCATGGATATGATTTGCGCCAAAAGCACCCGTTCTCTTGATATTGCTGCCGCACAACTGCGCGGCGGGATTCGGGAAGACATTGAGGGGATTCGGCATGCGATGTTAAGCGTCCTGAGCGCGATTGAAGCTGGCATTGATTTTCCCGAAGATATGGGAGATGATATTTCTTCAGAACAGACGATAGCGCAATTAAATGAGGCGGTGAGCCGCATCCGGGAGATGATTTCCCGATACCGCGATGGGCATGTTCTCAAAGAAGGGCTGAAGGTGCTGGTTATCGGCAGACCCAATGTCGGCAAATCCAGCCTGATGAATCGCCTTCTTGGCAGAGACCGGGTAATTGTAACGCCCATCCCCGGAACCACGCGCGATCTGATTGAAGAAAGTCTGACAATTCAGGGAATCCCCATCATCCTTGCGGATTCTGCGGGGCTGCATGAGGGCGGTGATCTTGCGGAGCAGATCGGCATGGAAAAAACCTGCCAATATATTGCCGAAGCTGATCTGATCTTATTTATGCTGGATGCTTCTGTATTGATGACGCCCCAAGATTGGCAGATTTATGAAAAGATTCGTGATACTCAGATGATTGCGGTGATCAACAAAAGCGATTTGGCAAATGAAATTCAGCGCCCCGAAGTGCCGCATCCGATAGTCTGTATTTCCGCGCTTTACAACAAGGGCATTGACGTACTGAAAGAGCAGATTGCACAAATCTGTCTGGGTAAAACAACCGAAGAACATCGCGCTATTCCCTCCTTGCGCCATAAACTTGCGCTTGAGCGAAGCCTTGAATCAGCACTTGCGGCGATCAACGGATTGCAGGAAAACATACCGTTTGAGTTGATCAGCATAGACCTTCAGGAATCGCTCAATGCGCTTGATGAAATTACCGGACAGACTATCGGCGAAGATATGCTGGATCAGATTTTTGCAAAGTTTTGTATCGGAAAATAAAATCAGAAATTCAACAGCTTAAATATAAAAAATGCCAATGTTTCATGTGAAACATTCGGATCAGAAAGCGCGGAAATTAATGGATTGATTCAAGCAGGATTTTATATATTTCAGGAGAGTCGGTTATATTTTTCAATTCTTTTTTCCCCAGACTCAATACTTTAATATCAATAGACTTTTTTATCATATTATAGGTGTCTGCGGAAATACAGATTCCTCCGGGTTCTGCAAGCGGTTCAATCCGTGCGGCAATATTCACGCCGTTTCCGATAACATCTTTGCCCATTATCAATATGTCTCCGATATGAATCCCGATTCGTATCCGTATCTGATCATCTCTGCGTTTATCCCTGTTATATTCTGAAAACTCCGTCTGGATATTCGTAGCGGCTTTGATGGCGTCCACCGCGCTGTTGAACCTGACCAGAAACGCATCGCCGATAGTCTTGATTTCCTGTCCCCAGTTTTGTAAAATATTTTTCCGTATGATTTCATTGTGTTTAAGCAGTTTTAAATAGGTATCCTGTTCGTTAGTTTCCATCTCTTTACTGAATCCGACCATATCGGTCATCATAATTGCCGCGAGCATTCGTTCAGGAGTCAATCTTCCCAATTTTTTTGTTCCCATACTATCATCGGATATTTCATCAATGCCATCAGCCGAACTTTCAGATTGCGATTGCATGGAGATTGAAAGACCGTGCCGATTTACTGCTTCAATTCCCAGATGCCCGTTGTACATATCTATCAGAAGTTTTGTTCCCCACAAATGAAAAATCGCAGCAGACATAAAGATGCCCGCCATCCATATCAGTGCGATTTTATCAGTAACTTCTCCCACGTCTATCAGATTATAAAAATGTATCAGAGCTATAAACGGCGAAATTATCAGAGGAAGGCTCAGAATCAGAAAAAGAGCGATTTTGTTCTGATTATTGTTCCATCGTTTGACAAAAATATCAGACGGCTGAAACAGTTTGAACATATCCGGATATCGGATAAGCTTTGTGGTCAGCAATTCATAATATTCATGATTTTTTATGGTTCTGCAAACCCATGAAAGAAAATAAACGCTCGAAATATCAAACGTCAATGCGGCAATCCCTACCAGAATCAGAATAAACGTATCTGATAACCGGATATGAAAATGAGATATGCCGCCGATATTCAACAAAAAAATAAACATGATAAGCGTCATGCTCACAAAATACAGGCTGAAACAAATATATTTCGGGCTGTTTTCAGTTCTGAAACCTTTTTGAGTTAAGAAGGTATACGCATTCTGATTTTCGGGAGAAAGTCTGACGGAGCGGATGGAGTTATCAAAATAAGATGATCTTGCCTTCAGATGACTGGTCAGTATATTATGGTAATTGTGAACCGTATACATCCAAAATGTCAGAAGCCCGAAAATCAGAAATCCGGTGGTGGATAGTTCGTTTCCGCACCCGAACTCATCCTCGGTCGAGTCAGAAATATAAATATTGTCTTTCATCAATCAACGCCTGATGTCAAAACTGTTAAATTCTCCTGCGTAGTCCTGCCAAGTCAGATCCACGCCCCCGACAACCGCCAGCGCGGGACCTCTTTTGCACCACTCCAAAACCGATGCCACAGCGTTATCTTCACCTTCAAATACCGCTTCCACCGTGCCGTCATATTTGTTTCTGACCCAGCCGAAAACGCCGTATTGTTTAGCCGTGCGCTGAGTTTCCAATCTGAAACATACGCCTTGTACTCTGCCGTTGATGATTGCATGAGCGCGAACCTGTTTTGCCATCTTACACCTCGCACATTTCTTTCAAAGTTGTTTCATCAATAATCGGGATGCCCATTTTTTTTGCCTTATCCAGCTTAGACCCCGGCGATGCGCCTGCCACCACAAAGCTTGTATTCTTGCTGACAGATTCCGTTACCTTGCCGCCGGATTTTTCAATCAGGGCTTTTGCCTGACTGCGGGTCATATTCTCCAAAGTGCCGGTCAGGACAAAAATTTTGCCTTTTAACCCCTCCCCCTGCCCCTCCCCGAAACGGAGAGGGGAGACTGCCAGATTTACGCCGCTGTCCATGATATGCTGAATCGTCTTGCGATTTTTTTCATCGCTGAAAAACCGCTCAAGGCTTTGGGCAATTTCACTGCCAATGCCGCCAATCGCTTCAAAATCAGCCGCTTTAGCTGATAAAATTCTATCTATGGTCTGAAAGCGATCTGCAATAATCTGAGCAATATTTTCTCCCACATGCCGAATACCCAGCGCATACAAAAATCGGGCAAGACTGATATTTTTGCTCTTTTCAATGGCATTGACAATGTTCAGAGCGGATTTTGCGCCCATGCGATCCAATGCTTCAAGCGCAGGTTTATCCAGCGTGAAAATATCCGCATAAGAAGACACCAGCCCCTTGTTGACCAATTGTTCTACCATTTTTTCGCCCATGCCCTCAATATCAAACGCGCCTTTTGAGGCAAAATGACGGACGCGCTCTTTGAGTTGCGCCGGACAATCAGGATTGCTGCAACGGGTTACGGCTTCATCCGGATCGCGGGAAACTGCCGCGCCGCAGACCGGGCAGTTTTGCGGCATGACAAATTCTTTTTCATCTCCGGTTCGCACAGCGTCAATCACTTTGACAATTTCGGGAATCACATCTCCGGCGCGTTGAATCAGAACCATATCGCCGATCCGGATGTCTTTGCGCCTGATTTCATCGTCATTATGAAGCGTTGCCCGGCTTACGGTTACACCGCCGACACTGACCGGCTCAAGAATTG
>DYRC01000093.1:7257-13014 GCA_020718925.1 Desulfonema limicola | reverse complement strand
TAATTTTTCTTGCCTGTAAAAAATCAACCTGTTATAATTTCAATATGAATACAATTCCTTTTTACAAAATGAGCGGCGCGGGCAATGATTTTATTATCATTGATAACCGCACGTTTATCGTTGACAATCATCAGGATTTATCCGAATTTTCAAGGCGATTGTGCCACAGAAGGCTCTCCATCGGGGCGGATGGGCTTTTTCTGATAGAAAATTCCGATAAGGCGGATTTCAGATGGCAGTTTTTCAATGCGGACGGAAGCAGAGCCGATATGTGCGGAAACGGCGCGAGATGCGTGGCGCGGTTTGCATATCTCAACAAAATTGCCGAAATCAAGATGTCTTTTGAAACCGGGGCAGGAATTATTTTTGCTGAAATTTCAGGCGATACTGTCAAGATTAAAATGACTGATCCCGGAAAAATTGAGATCAATCAGATGCTTGAATTTCAGGACAGAACGGTGTCCTTCAGCAGCGTGAACACCGGCGTTCCCCATGTTGTTGTCAAAGTTGATGATATTGAAAATACGGATATTGTAAGGCTTGGCAGAGAAATCCGCTATCACAACGCATTTGCACCGGCAGGCGTCAATGTCAATTTTATCAATCAGAAGGACAATACAATCTTCAATCGGACTTATGAGCGGGGCGTTGAAGATGAAACGCTGGCTTGCGGCACAGGATGCGCTGCTGCGGCAATCATCATCGCTTATCTTGAAAAACAATCTTCTCCGATTCAGGTGATTCCCACCAGCAGGCAGCCGCTTCTTGTCCATTTCAAAGAAAAAGACGGGCGGTTTTATGATGTATTTTTGGAAGGCAATGCCCGAATCTTATGCAAAGGTGAACTCTGCGAAGACGCATGGAATTGGAACATCAGATGACACATACGGTTTATATTGCTATCGGTTCCAATCTGGGAGATAAACTTTCCAATTGCAAAAAAGGCATTGAATTGCTGGAAAAATCCGGAGTAAGCATTCTTGCATGTTCACATTTTTACAAAACCGAGCCGGTGGATTACGCGGATCAGGACTGGTTTATCAATGCCGCCATAAAAGCACAAACCGATCTCGCGCCTCTGGCATTGCTTAAAGCTTTGAAATCCATTGAAAAAGACGCAGGGCGGGTTGAGACCGTGCGATTCGGTCCCCGGGTCTTGGATATGGACATTATTTTTTATGACAATCTGATAACTGAGCAAGCCGGGTTGAGCATTCCGCACCCCCGAATGCACAAAAGAGGCTTTGTATTAACGCCGATCTGTGATATAGCTCCTGAACTTGTTCACCCTGTCTTGAAGCAGACAATGACAGAATTGTTGAAACAATTTGATGATGATTCCCGGCAAGAGGTAATTTTATACAGATGATTTTCTTGAAATTATTATTTTTCGGAGCGGCGTTTTTTTTCGGATTCAGAATAGTAAAGCCTTGGCTGTCAAAGCATATTTCCATCCATATTTCAAATGGCGATAAGGAAGAAATAGAAGATGTGATGGTCAAAGATCCTTGCTGCGAGACGTATTTTCCTAAGCGGGATGGCGTTTATGCTCATATCAGTGGGCAGGACTTTTATTTCTGCAGCAAAGAATGTAGGGATAAGTATTTGGAAAAGCTGAAGTAACGGCGATTCAAATCCGGATATGCCTGTTTTTTTAAACGACTGAGGGAATAAGATGCGATGATCGCTTTTCAACCAGATGCCGATACATCCGGAAAATCAAAGTTTTTTAAGATACTTATATCGGTATTTCTCATTTTATCCGCCGAAATCATCATGTCCGGATTTCTGTATTACCGAAGACATGAAAAAGAAATCCGCCATAACAGCGAAGATGTTCTGCGATCCGTAGCGCACCTTAAAGCAGAACAGATCATCCGATGGCGCAGAGAAAGATTTGGCGATGCTTGGGTAATATCAAAGGAATTGCTGTTTCTTGAAACAGTAGATGAATGGTTATGCAGAAATGAAAAAACAGAGCAGATCAGAGACAGGCTGCTCAACCGTATGAATATCACAAAACAGAGCTATGGTTATCAATCTCTTGCCATGCTGAATGAGACCGGAAACATTGTACTGGCTACGGATAACAGCAGTATCCTGATGGGTCCTCAGGTTTTCCGGCTTTTTGAAAAAGCGATGAATACCGGAAAAATCGTATTCGGCGATTCTTTCACCTGCTCATTCTCAAAAAAGATATATATTGACGTCTTTGCCCCATTGATTGTTCAAGGGGAGGAAAAAGCGGAATCTATCGGAGTTATTATTCTGAGAATAGACCCTCAAGAATTTCTTTATCCGATGATTCAATCATGGCCTGTACCAAGTAAAACCTCTGAAACCCTGATCGTCCGACGAGATGGAGACAAGGTGTTGTATTTGAATGAATTAAGGCATAAAGCCGGTGCCGCGCTTTCTTTCAGTATGCCAATCAGTGAGGAAAATATTCCGGCGGCTATGGCGGTTATGGGACAGGAAGGCATTATTGAAGGCTATGATTATCGGGGCATCAGGGTTTTGGCATCTGTTAAAAAAATACCTGATTCGCCTTGGTATATCATCGCAAAAACCGATACGGATGAGATATTTGCATCTCTGCGGTATCAGAGATTTATTTTTGTATTTGCTGCGATGATTCTCATCATTCTGAACGGGGCGGTTGTTGCGCTGATGTTGAATATCCGGGAAAAGGAATTTTATCATAAACTGTATAAAAACAGTCAATTGCTTGAAGGTATTTTTGAAAATACGCCGGTATTATTTGCTTATCTGAACTCTCAGTTTGATTTCATCAAAGTCAACCATGCGTATGCCAAAGCTGACGGACATGAACCGTCTTTTTTTCAGGGCAGAAATCATTTTGAGTTGTTTCCGAATGCGGAAAATGAAAAGATATTCCGACAAGTTGTAGAAAGCGGCAAGCCTTTTTTTATTTATGCAAAGCCGTTTGAATACCCGAATCAGCCTGAGCGCGGCTTAAGCTATTGGGATTGGAGTCTGATTCCCATCAAAGACCATAGCGGCTCAATCAACGGGCTGCTCTTAACCTTATCGGATGTAACGCCGCGTATCCGGGCTGAAAATGCTTTACGGCAAGCCAAAGAAGCGGCAGATGCTGCGAATCGCTCCAAAAGCGAATTTCTTGCCAACATGAGCCATGAGCTTCGCACACCGCTTAACGGCATACTGGGATATACTCAGATTTTAGGACGCGATGACAGTCTGACAGAAGAGCAGCTTAAAGGCATAGAAATCATTCATCAATGCGGCAGACATCTGCTCTTGCTGATTAACGACATTTTAGACCTTTCCAAAATAGAAGCCAATAAAATGGAATTGGAACCGGCAGCTTTTTCTTTCCCTTCATGTCTGAGATCCCTCGTTGAAATGATTCAGATTCGGGCGCAGAAAAAAGAAATCCGGTTCACATACAATCCATCTGCAGATCTGCCTGAAGGCGTTTATGGCGATGAAAAGCGGCTGCGGCAGGTATTGCTGAATCTGCTCGGAAATGCGGTTAAATTTACCCAAAAGGGCGGGGTTGAATTGCGGGTAACCTCTCCCCCTGCCCCTCTCCGAAACGGAGAGGGGAGTCTCCGATCTATCTGCTCCCCCTTCCCTGCAGGGAAGGGGGCTGGGGGGTTAGGTCAGATTCTTTTTGAAATCGAAGACACAGGCATCGGTATTCCTTATGAAAAAATAGAAGACATCTTTTTGCCGTTTCATCAGATACCGGATAAACAGACTGAAAACGAAGGCACCGGGCTGGGGCTTGCCATCAGTCAGAAACTTGTCCGAATCATGGGCGGTGAATTATGGGTCAGAAGTGTGCCGAATCAGGGCAGCGTATTTTGGTTTGAAATTAATCTTCCTGAAATTACATGGAAAAAAATAACAACGATTGAAAAACCGAAAAAAATTCTTGCCTACAAAGGCAAAAAGCGTAAAATTCTGATTGCAGACGATGTTCTGTTCAATCGGATTGTACTGAAATCGCCGCTTTTAAACATCGGCTTTGATGTATATGAAGCCGTCAATGGTCGTGATGCGGTTGTCAAAGCCATTGAATATCAGCCGGATCTGATTTTTATGGATCTGATGATGCCGGAAACAGACGGTTTTGAAGCCACCCGGCAAATCCGACAGAACCCTGATCTTAAAAATGTGATGATCATCGCATGTTCGGCAAGAGTATCGAATCAGACACGCGAAGAAAGTATCGCTGCCGGATCTGATGATTATATTTCCAAACCGGTTGATTTCAACCAATTGACAATGCTCTTGCAGACTTTTCTGAAAACAGAATGGATATATGAAGAAGATGAAACTTATACATCGCAGACATTGCCCATTTCGGCACCGGAACTTCCTATACCGCCGAAAGAAGAGCTTGAAAAACTTTTTATTCTGGCGATGAAAGGCGATATCCGGGGGATTCAGAAACAAGCAGAAGAACTTCAATCCGCAGGCAGTCAATTCACTGCTTTCGGAAAAAAACTTTATCGCCTTGCAAAAGACCTGCGGATAAAAGAAATTCAGAAACTTATTTCACGTTATAAGGAGGGGAGAAATGAATGATAAAATATCCGATAAAGCAGCAATTCTGATTGTTGATGACAATATCGAAAATCTGCATGTTCTGATCCATTGTCTGGATAAAGCGGATTTTGAAACATTTATCGCTCAGGATGGAGAAAGCGCGATTGAGCAGTTGAATTATGCTTTGCCTGATATTATTCTGTTAGATATTCTGATGCCCGGAATTGATGGCTATGAAACCTGCTGCCGTCTCAAAAAAAATGAAAAAACAAGAGATATTCCGGTCATCTTTATGAGCGCGCTGTCTGAGACCATTGACAAAGTAAAAGGATTTCATGCCGGGGCAGTGGATTATATTGTCAAACCGTTTCAGCACGAAGAAGTCCTGGCGCGTATTCATCTGCATCTCACCTTACAGCGTCAGAAAAAGGAACTTGAGGCGTTAAATGAAAAGCTTGCGGAATCAAACGCCACCAAGGATAAATTCTTTTCGATCATTGCTCATGATCTGAGAGGTCATTTCAATTCGCTGATCGGCGGAACGGATTTACTGATTCAGTATTTCCATAAAATAAATGAGGAAGAGAAAATACATCTGTTGAGCAGAATTCATATTGCGTCAAAAGAAGCTTACACATTACTGAGTAATTTGTTGGAATGGTCAAGGAGCCAGACCGGACGTATTGTCTGCGAACCGGTAAAGCTAAATTTAAACGATGTCATAAATACGAATATCAGCTTATTTCAGCAATCTGTGAAAGAAAAAAATATTGATTTAATCAATGGAATCAGAGAAGATATTTTTGTCTATGCTGATGAGTCCATGCTTAACACGGTTATCAGAAATCTGATCAGCAATTCCATAAAATTCACGCACAAGGGCGGAAGGGTGCGGATCAATGCGGGATATGTGGGAGAGCTGATAGAAGTGTCGGTTTCAGACACCGGTATCGGCATGAAGGAAGATGATGTAAAAAAGCTTTTCAGAGCCGATATTCATCTTAGCTCAAGAGGAACTGCCGAAGAACACGGCACCGGGCTGGGGCTGATTCTGTGCAAAGAATTTGTGGAAAAAAACGGCGGGAAAATTCGGATAGAAAGCAAAGAAGGAAAAGGCACCTGTTCTTATTTCACAATAACCCCTCCCCCGTCCCCTCCCCGAAACGGAGAGGGGGGAGTCTTTGCTCCCCCTTCCCTACAGGGAAGGGGGCTGGGGGG
>DYRC01000093.1:0-7157 GCA_020718925.1 Desulfonema limicola | reverse complement strand
ACGGAGAGGGGGGAGTCTTTGCTCCCCCTTCCCTACAGGGAAGGGGGCTGGGGGGGTTAGGTCGGAGGTAACCATTAATAACCCCTCCCCCGTCCCCTCCCCTGAAAGGAGAGGGGGGAGTCTTTGCTCCCCCTTCCCTACAGGGAAGGGGGCTGGGGGGTTAGGTCGGAGGTAACCATTAATAACCCCTCCCCCGTCCCCTCCCCGAAACGGAGAGGGGGGAGTCTTTGCTCCCCCTTCCCTACAGGGAAGGGGGCTGGGGGGTTAGGTAAGGAGGTAACATGACGCATCATTTTATAATTAAAACCATAAGGCTTGGCTGTCTGCTGTTTCTGCTGTTAGCGGGAATATCGCTGGCAGAAGACGGAAAAACGGTAAAATCCGCCGGAACAAGTCCGATTTATAACAACAATATCGCCAAAGCCCGCGAAGAGGCGATTTCATACGCGCTGGCTGCTGCGGTGAATATCAAAGCATCGGAGTTTTTATCCGGGCAGGACTTTGCCAAAAATTTTCAGAAAATCAACGAAATTTCATACAGCCGCGCCAAAGATTTTATTGAAACCTACAAGATCATCGCAGAATCCTGCGCGGGCAAAATCTGTCAGGTGATGATGGAAGCAGGTATTTCCGCAGAGCCGCTCAAACAGGCAATTTCTGCATTCGGAAAAATCGAAACCAAGCCCGAACCGCCCGCGGCTGTTCCGATAAAAAAGCCTGATACGCCATCCGAACCATTGCCGGATATCAGGCATGAGCCGCTGCCGGATATAAAACATGAGCCATTGCCGGACATAAAGCCTGATCCCACGCCTCCGGCTGAACCCAAGCCCAAAGCCCTGCCCAAGATATTGCTTCTGATGGCAGAGCAGAACATTGAAAACGCCTATCCGCAGTATTGGTGGAGAGGCAGTCCGCAGGTTTCTGTACTCTCTGAAAAAATAATATCCGAAAGAATGACGAAAAAAGGCTTTGCCATAGCGGATCACTCCGGAGGCATTCCTGACGGTTCTCTTAGGATTTTTGTGATATATCAGGCGGATATTGATAATAATGATGCCTTGAAAATCGGTAGGATGCTTCAGGCAGAGGTTGTTATTGCAGGAAAATCTATGGTGTATTCGGTGCCGGGAAGCCCCGGTGAGCCGTCTTTTAGCGCGACAACAACGGCAAGAGCCATTCGCACCGATACCGGAGAACAAATCGGATCAACGCTTCAGACTGCTCTGACCATCAACAAAGACGAGAGCAAAGGCAGCAAAGACGCGCTTGAAAAAGCGGCACATCTGGCTTCCGAAGAGCTTGCGGCGCATATTTCTATCGCATGGCAGACGCCTGCATCGCCTAAGCCGGAAATTCGCCCGGTAACAGAATGGATAGAATTATCCGTCAGCGGCTCATCAAATATCGGCAATTTCATCCGATTCAGGAAAGTGTTAAGTGAGATGCCTGTGGTCAGAGAACTCAAAGTGATAGAGAGCAGAGGCGGCGAGGCAAAATTAGGCGTCAGCTTTGAAGGCGGAAATGCCCAGTCCCTTGCCGATGTCATCAAACAAACGGATTTTCAATTGTTCGGTGTTGCTATCCGGCAGGTTGCGGAAAACCGGATCAGACTTGAGTTTGTGTCTAAGCCTTAACGCCATGTCCATACGTGAAGAATTTGAACAACGCGAACAAAAGTTCATGTCTGCTTTTGGGCAGTTAAGCTCCCAATCTCAGGGACGTGAAAAACCGGAAGAACCATGTCCTATCCGCACGGCGTTTCAATTAGACCGGGAGCGGATTGTCTATTCCAATGCGTTTCGGCGAATGAAAAACAAAACACAGGTATTTTTATCTCCGCTGGGTGATGAATATCGGACCCGGCTCACGCATACGCTGGAAGTCGCCCAGATTGCCCGAAGCATTGCCCGTGCCATGCACTTAAACGAAGATTTGACAGAAGCCATTGCGCTGGGGCATGATTTGGGGCATACGCCATTCGGGCATAGCGGAGAAACCGCGCTCAGGGAAGTTTTTTCAGAATCTTTTTCTCATAACGAACAAAGCCTGAGAGTTGTGGAAGTATTGGAAAATAACGGCGAAGGCTTGAATCTCACCTCAGAGGTCAGAGACGGGATTCTGAAGCATTCCAAGGGCTATGGAAAAATCATTCCGGATGATCCCAATGAACTGGCGGCTACGATTGAGGGCAGAGTGGTCCGGGTGGCGGATATTATGGCGTATCTGAACCATGATTTGGATGATGCGATTCGCAGCGGCGTGATTCACGAAGATCAGGTTCCCAAATCCTGTGTCAGAGTGCTGGGACAGACGCATTCGGAACGCGCCCGAACCATGATCCGCGATATGGTATTTTCCAGCAAACCGCTTAACGGGGAACTGCGCCTGAATATCAGCGACAAGGTATATTCGGGTATGACTGAGTTGAGAAAGTTTCTTTATGACAATGTGTATCGCTCGCCCAAAGTGCATAATGAATTTATGAAAGCAAAGGTGATTCTGACAGAACTGTATCGCTATTTTCTGGATGACGCGGCTATGCTTGAAAAAGGACTTAAAGAAATGGGCATTGAATCTCACCGATTTCCGAATGTGTCAAAAGACAGAATCGTCTGCGATTTTATTGCCAGCATGACTGACCGATACGCGCTCAATCTTTATACCAAAATCTTTTTTCCTTCGCCGTTGGTATAAAAGGAGATATAAAAGTGCAAAGTTAAAAGCGGACACATTTTGCACTTTGCATAACACTTGAGATTTTCAAGGCAAGAGGAACGTTATCATCATGCAAGGATGATGACAGATGAAAAAAAATTCAAGCCCACCCCCTCAATATTTGGCATAAAACTTTCCTTAATAATCAAATTCTTAAATCAAAACCACTAGGTTTCCCATATAAAAAACCTGGTGGTTTCCCTATAATTTTTTTCTTTGACATATCTGAATTTATTACATATAATGCTCATATAAAGATTTTTTTTAAAAAAATCAATGTATTATATTTAAAAAGGAGAAAAGAGAAATGAAAACAAGAACTTGGGTAATAGCAGTTGTTTTGGCGGTAATGATGGCAGGTGCGGCTTTCGCAGGAAGTCTCGAAGCCCCTGCCGCGCCGGAGGATCCGGCAAGTGCAATGTTCACTCTGGAGAGCGTTTATCAGCGGCTGGCTAACGGAGCGCCCGGTGTGAAGCGCGTAGGTCCTTTTGCGGAACCGGGTGCGGCTCCGGGGGCAACAACTCATACGCTCAATGATGTGATGAGCAAAGCCCCGGCAGTGGATAATGTCAACGGCGCAAAACCGGAAGATGTGAAAGCCGGAAAAACCTTCTGGGGATTGAGAAATGATGGAACATGGGGCTTACAGACCGGCACACGGACGAATTAATGACAAGTGATTATGATAATTTTGATTGTCGGAATCAGGATGAAAGGATGATGACGGATTGAATGATGTATTATTATCCTTCAATCTTTATAAAATCCTTCAATCCTGATTCATAACAAGAAGAAAAAAGGAGAAACACAATGCGTTTCAAACTTACATGTTTTGCACTTGTAATTTTTCTGTGCGCCATCGGTGTGAGCAATTCCGGTGCGGATACGATTCAGGGTACCTGTGCAAGCGGCGGGATTTATTGTGCATGTGAACCCGGACATAATCCAGGCATGATTACGGGTATTAATCCCTATCCCAATTGCAATACTACATCTCAGACGACCATAGATGCGGCATGTGTTGCCGCTAATCCCGGTGTTGTATGTATCAGCGCTGGCGGTGGCGGCGGCGGTGCTACCCCGGCAGCTTCGGTAGTGATGAACAGCGTTGACAATCTGAACGGCATTCCGGTTGCCAAAGGAACCGGGAGCGGTTCGGGGATTGTCGGCGGCGGTTTTTATTGGTGGATCCCGCCGACTCCTGCAAACGGCTTTGGCGGATCCGAATCCGGATGGCTGCCTGCAAATGGAGGCGGCGTGGGAGAATTCAGCCTGTTACTTACAGGTCTGAAACCTTCAACCACTTATCACATCAAAGCGTATATCATGGTTGGCGGCTTCACCCGTTCCTCTGATGAGATTCTGTTCACCACAGGTCCGGCACGGCTGCCTGCGGTGATTACCAAACCGGATTTTACCGTGAATGACAGAGAAGTTCTTGTAAAAGGTGAAATCACGGATGTCGGCACGTCTCTGGCAGATATTTACGGCTTTGTTTATGCCACGCATCCGAATCCTACGGTCTGGGATCGGGCATTGGCATTTGCGTGGGATACGACTCTGCCGATTTATCAGGGAAAAACATTTGAAGGAACGCTCAAGGGCTTTATTCCGGGAAAATACTATTTCCGTGCGTATGCCCATAACAGTCAAGGCACGGCTTACGGCGAAGAATTTTCTTTTACGATTCCCGGCAATATTGATGCAACTGCCAAATATGCGTGGAGCGAAAACGCCGGATGGCTCAATTTCAATTCACTGGGCGGCGTGAGCGTGTTTTCCGATCATCTTGAAGGGTATGCGTGGCATGAAAATATCGGCTGGATAAAGCTCGGCACGTTTATCGGCGGAACCGCGCACACTTACAGCAACGAATCAAACACGGATTACGGCGTCAATAATGACGGCATCGGCAATCTTTCAGGCTATGGCTGGAGCGAGAATGCGGGCTGGATAAATTTCAGACCTGTACTCGGAGGCGTGATAGTTTATCCGAACGGCGATATGAGCGGCTATGCCTGGGGAGAAAGTATCGGGTGGATTCATTTTGCCAACACAACGCCTGCTTACAAGGTTACTGCAAAATGGCTTTCAGGCGCAACGCTTTATCCGGTTACGCTGAATACCGCCGGTAACGGGCAGGGAACAACTGGCGTCAGCGGCAGCAGTTTTTTAACCGGACAGACGGTAAATCTTACGGCAGTGCCTGATATTCACTCGGTATTTGCCGGATGGTCTCCGGCGCCGTGTGCGGCAGGCTTCAATATGCCCGGATCGGCTCTGAGCTGCACGGCAACGTTCAATGCAAAAACTTACACGGTTACGGTGAACAAAGCCGGTGCAGGCGGCGGAACGGTAAGCAGCGGGGGAAGTTTTATTTACGGAACAGCGGTAAAACCTACGGCAACGCCTGATAGCAATTCGGTATTTGCCGGTTGGTCTCCGGCTCAGTGCGGGACAGGGTTCAACATGCCTGATTCGGATATGACCTGTACCGCGACCTTTGATGTCAAGCTGTACAAGCTTACGCTGAAAACAGACGGCACAGGCACCGGAACCGTGAGCGGCGGAGGAAATTTTGCTTACGGAACAGGAATAAGTCTTTACGACACAATACTGAGCGTTGCCTCCGGCTCAAAACTTAAAAGTTGGTCGCCAAGTCCGTGTGCTGATTTTTTCAACATGCCTAACTATGATCTGAGCTGTACCGCAACCTTCGACAAGGTCTATAATATCACGCTGAAAACAGCCGGTACAGGAAACGGAACTTTCAGCAGCCTTTCGATCACTTTCCAACCGCATTTTTCAGGAGAAACGATAAGTCTTCCTGCTGCACAACCTTCTTCTGACTCGACATTTGCCGGATGGAGCGGGTGTTCTGCAAGTTTTTCTATGCCTGCATCAGATACGACCTGCACGGCAGTATTCAACTTGAAACCCTCTCATACGCTTACGGTGAATAAAGCCGGTACAGGCAATGGAACTGTGAGCGGCAGCGGCGTTTATCCGGAGGGTACGAATCTGTCCGTTTATATCAAGGCAACACCTGATGCCAACTCTTTTCAGACCGATTATTCGTGTCCGCAGTACATGCCCGCGTCAGATTTGACCTGTACGGTAACATTCAAAAAAATTTACAATCTTACAGTCAACAAAGCCGGTTCAGGAAACGGAACTGTAAATGTCTCCGGAGGATTTATGGGAGGAGGCACCTTCATAGAAGGACATCTTGCAGGAGGAAGCGGTAAAGGATTAACTATCAATGCAGTAGCTGATGATAACTCTTACTTTATCGGCTGGTCTCCGACTATATGCGCGGATATGGCGTCCGGCAAGGTAGTTACGATGACTGCATCGGATCTGACCTGTACTGCAACATTCCGTAAGTATTATCAAGTCAGTGTGTTGAAAACCGGAGACGGAGAGGGGACAGTAAGCGGCGGTGGGCGTTATAAAGAAGGCGATTCTGTAACGCCTAAAGCGGTAACTCCTCTCACCGGATCAAAATTCATGGGGTGGGATAACCCTATGTGTGCCGACACGTTCAAAATGCCTGCTTCCGATGTTTCATGCACCGCGCAATTCAGCAAGACTTACAGTGTGTCAGTCAGATATATTCCATTTAGCACCGGAACTTTGGGAAGCGGATGGACTGAGGGTGAACGCTATTATCTGCCGGGGGAATCTGTGACGCTCGTTCTACATGCTTACAAAGGTTCTATGGTAGGACCTATTGACGCCTGTGTTCGTGGTTGCTCCGACTGGACGTACGATCAAGCCCGTGTTTGGCCGGACTGTCGGGTGGATATTTCATATTCCTATCTGGGCGCAACATTCACCGACAAGATGCCAAGTGCGGATGTTGAATGCGGGGTATATGCAGTAAAATCCCCTGAAATAACAGAAGAATCTGAAAATAAGGCATCGTCATCACAGCCGATCAAAAAGAAGATTTGTTCAACCTGTAGGGCGAACGAAAGAGATGATCCGACAGTTGCCCTCCCTGTTGACACCGCCTTTACGTCATTTCAGTTCAGCGGCGGAACCGGCGCGGTGATGTTCAGAAAGCCGGTAAGCTCTGTAACTCTGCAAATATCGGATAATTCGGGAGACACGACATTGACGGCTTACGGCGCCAATGATGTTGTCCTGAAAACTATTCCGGTTATCGGCGCGACTCTTCAGGCATACACCATAGACAATGTGGGGGATATTCTCAAAGTTGTGGTCAGCAGTTCAAACGCTTATGTCGAGGATATAAGTTATGACACAGAGATTGTTCCCGGTGATACTGACTTTGACGGAGATTCGACTCTGACGGATACGATTATTATGCTTAGGGTTCTTAGCGGTTTGAATCCCGGTGCAACGATTTATCCTGAAATCAGCCTCAATCGCAAGCAGGTTACTTTGGAGGATGTGATTGTGAATCTTCAGAA
>DYRC01000092.1 GCA_020718925.1 Desulfonema limicola | reverse complement strand
CCTGCAACAATAACTGTGCAGGTTGCGGCAATGTGTTTGTCAGCGACAAACCGAGCCGCAAAACCGACACAGCTAATGCCGGGCTTTCTTTGTCGCAATGGCATAGCCTGATTGAAAAGCTTCCCCCTCATGTTACTCATATCAACATCACCGGAGGAGAACCGACCTTATCCCCGTATTTTGATGAATTTATCCGCATGATTGACAAAAAAGGACTTAGTTTTACCCTTTTTACCAATGCAAGATGGAATAAACCACAGGAAATATTAAACACTTTATTATCATCCAAGGGCTTGAAAGGCTTGCTGATTTCTCTGCATGGGAAAGATGCTTTTACGCACGAAGCTTTTACTCAGGCAAACGGTTCTTTTGAGCATAGCCTTGAAAATATCAAATTGGCAGTATCTCACGGAATCCCTGTAACTTTATCCACGATTATCAACCGCTACAATTATTTCCAAGTCCGATCTGTGTATGATTTGGCGAATCGGATGGGTATTAACAGGCTTGTATTCAGCCGCTATGTGGGATTATCTGATGATGAATGCGCTCCGACCGATGAACAGCTTAAACAGGCGTTGGCAGATATTGAGAGCATACAAAATACCGGCGCAGCCATAAAGTTGAGCGTTAACATCCCGCAGTGTTTTTACCCCTCATCATCTAAAGGATGCGGTGCAGGAAGGTCTTATGTAACGGTTGATCCGTGGGGAAATGTGAGACCTTGCAATCATTCGCCTCTGATATTGGGAAATCTGCTGGATACGTCATTAGATGCGATGATAGATTCCGAACCGCTCAAAGTATGGCACAATCTTGTTTCATCATATTGTCGGCAATGTTCTGAATTTTCATTATGCGGCGGCGGATGCAAAGCCGAAGCCATGCTCAATCACAAGTCTTGCGATTCTCTGATTCGCCTGCCTAATTAAATGCGCTTCATACATTCTCCGATATCAACCCCGAAATAAACTTCCGAAACCATCCCTGATTTCAAAAGCATAAAATTTCTGACACAAGATGATATTTTTGATCTATAATCCTTAAATGGCTACGCTTCCCAAACTCAGAGAGGATTTGAAACTTTTGCCGGGACCGCCGCTTTCTGACGGCTCGCCGACATGGACCCTGCATGATCCGGTTCGCAACCGCTTTTTCCGCATCGGCTGGTCGGAATTTGAGATTTTGGCGCGGTGGCGATTGGGCGATCCGGAAAAAGTGCTGGCAGACCTGCATCAGAAAACCACGCTCAAACCCGGAGTTGACGATTTGCAGGCGTTGGCGCGGTTTTTATCGCTCAATCTGCTGCTTGATCCGGCTGACCCGATTGCCTTAGCTACTTTGAAGACTATGGTTTTTCGGGAAAAGCAAAGCCTTGCCCAATGGCTGCTTCATCACTATCTGTTTATCCGCATTCCGTTGATACGACCGGATCGGTTTTTAGACGCCACTCTGCCACTGGTGCGCCTGTTCATCAGCCCGTTTTCGCTCAATCTGTTTTTTTTCATCTCCTGCCTTACCTTTTTTCTGCTGATGCGCTCATGGGATGAGTTTTTTCACACATTTCTGTATTTCTTCTCATTTGAGGGATTTATCTTTTACAGCATTGCTCTGTTTCTTGCCAAACTGATGCACGAATTAGGTCATGCGTATACGTCAAAATTTTACGGACTCAAAGTCCCGACAATGGGTGTCGCGTTTCTGGTCATGTATCCCATGCTTTATACCGATAATTCCGAAGCGTGGAAGCTGACTAACCGCCATTCCCGAATGCGGATTGTGGCTGCCGGAACCGTAGTTGAGCTTGTTTTAGCCGTTATCGGAACCCTGATGTGGAGTTTTTTGCAGGATGGTCCTTTGCGAAGCGCGTGTTTTATCATGGCAACGCTGACCTGGGTGCGCTCGCTGATGATGAATTTAAGCCCGTTTATGCGCTTTGACGGCTATTATATGCTCTCTGATTTTCTGGATCTGCCGAATCTTCAGGACAGGTCTTTTGCTTTGGCAAGATGGCATTTACGAAAACATCTGCTGGGCGTGAACGCGCCTGTTCCCGAAGTCTTTGATCCGAAAAAACATAACATCGTGCTGTTGTATGCGTATGGAACATGGATATACCGCCTGATCCTGTTCACAGGTATTGCAGTATTGGTTTATTATATGTTTTTCAAGGCATTAGGCGTATTTTTATTCTGCGTTGAAATGGGCTGGTTTGTCATCCGACCGATTTACAGCGAACTGCGAATTTGGATTTTACAACGGGAAGGACTGGGGTTTAACATGCGAATATTTATCACATTATCTCTATTGTCAGTAGGCATTCTTGCGATAGCCTTTCCTTGGAATGCACGGATTCACGCGCCTGCGCTGATCAAATCCGGCAAGTATGCCCGAATTTATCCGCCGTTTCCGGCGCGGCTTAAAGAAATCCGAATCAGAAACGGGCAGGAGGTCAAGGCAGGCGATCTGCTGTTTGCATTGGAATCACCTCAGATGGATTATAAGGAAAACCGTGCGGACATCAAAATGAAAATGCTTGAAAAGCAATTGGAGCGATTTATCGGTAAAACCGATTTGCTGGAACAGACTCAGGTAATACAGCGACAGCTTGCAGGCGCGATGACAGAACTTGAGGGCTACCGCGCTCAGAAACAGCGCATGAAAATTGTCTCGCCCATTGACGGAGCGATAACAGACGTAGGCGAAGAATTAAAGCCGGGCTTGTGGATCGGCAAAGAAAAGCTGCTGGGTATTGCGGCAGATCGCAACGACATTATGATTGAGGCATATCTTTCCGAAGATGCGCTTGAAGATGTGAGCATCGGAGACGTGGCGCGGTTTTATGTGGAAAACGGGGATGATCCGGCAATCTTCTGTTCCGTGCGCGAAATTGACCGTACCAGTTCCAAGATATTGAAAGAGCCTTATCTGGCTTCAATTTACGGCGGAGACGTGGCGGTGAAGCTTGAAAACAAAACGCTGGTCAGCCATCAAAGCCTGTATCGCGTGATATTGAGACCTATGGAAAAAATAGCATTTCCGGATCGGGTTACACGCGGCAGCGCGGTGATTCACGGCGAAGCGCAAAGCATTCTGTATCGGTTCTGGAAACGCGCAATAGCCGTGTTGGTGAGGGAGAGCGGATTCTGATTGACGAAAGCCATATTTAAGAGCTGCTTATCATTAGTGATCAGCAGCTCTTTAACAATCACAAAATTATTGACAATATTTATAATGATGAAGTATAAAAAATTAATGAAAGATTTGATATCTGTTGTATTGTCAGTATTCAACAGATAAGATATTAAACTTTACAAAAAAGGAGTACGCAATGAAAATCAGAAAATTACAGGTAAAAAATTATAAGATGTTTGGAGACTTAACTTCAGACTTTACAGATTCTGATGGAAATTCGTCAGATGTTATAGTTATTGCCGGTATCAATGGTACGGGAAAAACATCTATACTACAGTTATTAAGGAGAATTTTTTCTGAAAGTTCAAATATATTTAAGGTAAAAGAACCACTTATGGGATTTGAAGCTGAAAGCAATGCAATTATATGCGATAAGATTGAAGTAGAAATCGAAATTTCTAAAGATGATATTTTTTCTTTACAAAATTTAATTAATGACGCTGACGCTGTATTAAGAAAAACGCGCCATACTGCTGCAATTTCCGCAATTTCTGAAATAAATAAGCGCTTTAAACATCATATTCAACAAAAAAAACTCCACTTTAATTTTTCATATATACTTGAACAAGACACGAATGGATTTATAATAAGGCAAAATGATTTCTTGCTTTTTGGCGCTCTGCCAATAAACAAACTCTCTAAGATTTTCAAAGTTATCTATTTTGTAGCAAATCACAGTGATTTGATGAGAAGCAAAAAAAATATACGAATAATAGATGGTAAGATGAAAGATGACGAAGATTATCATAATGGTTTTGAAGCAGACGGAGTTGTTTTTCCGATTGATATATTTTCTCAGCAAGAGGCTGTTAAAAATTATATTGTAGAATCAGTAAAGCAAAGTCTGATTGAAAATAGAAATCAGACCGGAAAAGATGCTATTGAGAATCATATCACAAATATTAACAATTTATTACAAGGGGTTAGTTTAAGAACAAAATTGGTTGATATAACCCCTGATGAGCCTATTTTTGAGAGTGTCAGTGGAAAAAAGATATTGCTTTCGGATTTATCAGGAGGTGAAAAGCAGCTTTATTACAGGGCTGCTCTTCTAAATAAATTAAGCTTACAGAATAGTCTTATTATGATAGATGAGCCGGAAAATTCTTTACATCCTACATGGCAGAGTGAAGTTTTAAAACTCTATAAAAATATCGGATTAAATAATCAGGTTATTCTTGTTACTCATTCCCCTCATATTATAGCGTCTGTTGATCCCAAAAACTTATTCCTCTTAGATATAGATCAGAATACAAAACAAATAAAATTTCATAATGCTGCCAGAGACGGATTACATAGCAAGGGAGTTGAGCCTAATCGTATTTTGAAAGAGATTATGGGTACCCCATTACGAGATTTTGAAACTCAGAAGAGAATTGATTCTGTTGCTGATTTACTGCGTTTAAATCCGGCTTTGATAGATGCGCCTGAAAATAACTTGCTTATAGAAAATTTAATTGCCGATCTGGGGCGGCAAGACCCTTTTGTTATTCGACTCACTCATCAGTTAAATATATTAAAAACGAGGAAACTCTAAGATGAGATTCATTGATAAATCTGAACGCTGTCCTGAATTTGATAATTATGTAGCAAATGAAAAACCTTCTGTATGGAATGCTTTTGATGATAATATTAAATTAAAACTTCATCAGCATTTATGGCGAGAGCAGAAAACCCTTTGTATTTATTGCCAACAACAAACACCTCTGAAAAAAGAAAAGCAAGCTTCTGAAAATATTCGTTCACATATTGAACATATTCGTCCTCAAAGTCCATATACTCATTTAATTTTTGACTACAATAATTTATCTCTTTCATGTGAGGGATTTGATTGTGATACGAGAGACAAGAAGCCTAAGAAAGAGTTCTGTGAACATCGCAAAGGAAATGAATATGATGAAAATAAATTTCTTAACCCTATAGAATTGCCAGATATAGAAAACTACTTTGAATATGATATAGAGGGGAAAATTCATCCGACCTCAAA
The DNA here is from genome assembly GCA_020718925.1 of Desulfonema limicola. GTDB lineage: Bacteria > Desulfobacterota > Desulfobacteria > Desulfobacterales > DYRC01 > DYRC01. The sequence continues at coordinate 7,879 of DYRC01000092.1, read as the reverse complement.
AGATAACGCAAAAGCTCAAAAGGCTCAATACATGATTGATATATTGCATTTAGATCATGGCACATTGAATGATATGAGAAAGGAAGCGTATCTTTTTTCTATAGACAGTGAATACCCACAGACGCCGGAAGTCTTACCTCCCTTCTACTCCATGCTAAAACAACTTGTTCCTGAGAAATATAGCAACTGATTTTGTGATTGCAATAAAGCAGTGCGCCTGATTCATCTGATAGCGCATGGGGAATTATTGTTTCGGTTCTGGAAACGCGCAATAGCCGTGTTGGTGAGGGAGAGCGGATTCTGATTGACGAAAGCCATTTTCTGATTTATTTAAGTACTCTGACACAAATATTTCAACGGTCTCTGTTTAGATTAAAAGGGCTATTCAGAGATCAAATACCAAACTAATTTTGTCATGGTACTTACCGGTAAATTTGTATGTTCAATGTCAAAAATGCTGATTTCAGGAGTTGCTATGGAAAGAAATACGCTTTTAAATCCTGATCTGAGCCGGGTGGAGACGCCCTGCTTTGTGGTTGATGAAAAACTCATTGAAAACAATGTCAATATCCTTCGATCCGTGATTGAACGCACGGATTGTAAGATTTTATTGGCATTGAAAGCATTTTCGATGTATTCGGCATTCGGATTCATCAACAAAACGCTTCACGGAACTTGTGCAAGTTCGTTGCATGAGGCGCGTCTTGGGCGCGAAGAGTTCGGCGGTGAAGTGCATGTTTATGGCGCGGCTTACAGCGATAAGGATTTCAATGAACTGCTCAAATATGCGGATCATATTGATTTCAACTCATTTTCTCAGTGGCGGCATTTCAAGCCGTTGGCATTGAACGCGGCAAAAGAAAAAGAGATTTCTTTCGGTCTTCGCATCAATCCCGAACATTCCGAAGGAACGGTGCCGATTTACGATCCGTGCGCCCCATATTCAAGGCTTGGCATCACCCGAAAAAATTTCAAAGAAGACGAGCTTGACGGCATATCGTATCTGCATTTTCATACGCTGTGTCAGCAGAATGCTTCGCCATTGGCAAGAACGCTTGCGGCAGTTGAGGAAAAATTCGGGCAATTCATTCCTCAGATGACATACATCAATTTCGGCGGCGGTCATCATATCACCCGATCTGATTATGATCTTGATTTGCTGTGCGATACAATCAATAAATTCAAGCAGAAATACGGCGTTCAGGTGTATCTTGAACCGGGCGAGGCGGTCGCGCTCAATGCGGGGTTGCTGGTCTCAACGGTGCTGGATGTGATTGAAAATGATATGAAAATCGCAATTTTGGATACATCGGCAGCCGCGCATAATCCTGATGTGATTGAAATGCCGTATCGCCCTTTTGTGATGGACTCCGGCGAGGCGGACGAAAAAGCATACACCTATCGCTTTGCCGGACCGACCTGTCTTGCCGGAGATGTATTCGGCGATTATTCATTCGATAAGCCATTGAAGCGCGGGGATAAAATTGTTTTTACGGATATGGCAATCTATTCAATGGTTAAGACCAACACCTTCAACGGCATCAACCTGCCTTTGATTGCGCTGTATAATTCAAAAACCGGCATCTATCGTATTGTCAGACGTTTCGGATATGAGGATTTCAAGTCAAGACTCTGATACTGAAAAAAGCATTCGCATCCTTTTAAAAATTTCTTGTATTCAATCTCATAGTGATTTACAATATTTCCGAAAATTCGGACTCAACCGCATTCAGGGAGAACGGAGGGAAATATGGAGCAGCAGAAAACAGACGGACAGGATATGTTTTCGACATGGATGAATTCCGCAATGGGCTTTTGGGAACAGATGGTCAAAATGGGAACAGGTGCATCTGCCGAATCTGCAAAGTCTCCCAAAAATCCGGCGCAGCAAGCCAAGATGAAATCATGGGAAGCTTCCGGCAAAATCCTTAAAGCCGTGCTATCGTCGTTAAGCGATCCCAAAAACATGGGCGCAATGCTCAAAGGCACAGATTCGATTCCTGAATTTATGATGAGCATGGGGCAGCAAATCTACGATAGCTGCTTTGAGCTTCAGAAACAGATGATCGAGCGGGCATCCAAAATCGGACAGCAAACCAAAGCGTACAGTTTTGAAGACATTGATCAGGAGGTGTTCAAATCTTTTCGGGATATTTACGAAAAAGAATTTAAAAAATTTTTCCAGATTCCGCAGCTCGGACTTAACCGTTCTTCTCAGGAAAGAACGAATCGGCTGATGGATAAACTTAATATGTTCAACACCCATTTAAGCGAATTTGTTTATCTGTTTTATGTGCCGATTGAAAAAGCCACTGCCGTCATGCAGGAAAAAATCAGTCTTATGGCGGAAAAAGGCGAGCTTCATGATGACGTCAAAGTGTATTACAACAATTGGGTCAAAATTCTGGAAGGGCATTACATGACCCTGCTTCAATCTCCTGAATATACCCAAAGCCTTGATAATACTATCAGTTCTTTGGTGGAATATCGTGAGGCAAAAGATGAACTCCTATACGATATTCTCCAATTTTTTCCGATTCCCAACAACAAAGAAATGGATGCGTTGTATAAAGAATTTCATCTGATGAAACGCAGGATCAGAGAACTTTCTCAGAAATTGGAAGAACTCGAAAACGCTAAGACCAAGGCATAGTTCGTCTGCCGGAAAGGAGAAGGCATTATGAGCGAAAACAAGATTGCCGTAAATCTGATTTTGAAAAAACTCAGCGAGAGTACTGAAAAAGTCAAATCCCGCGCCCAAAAGGCTTCGGAAGTGCTGCTGAGTCCGCTGAATACCGAGATTTCCACAACGCCTTATGACGTGGTTTATGAAGAGGACAGGGTTAAGCTCAAATACTACAAGCCGTCAAAAGTAAAGTTCAAAATTCCGCTGCTGGTAGTCTATGCCCTGATAAATCGTGAAACCATGCTTGATCTTCAGCCCGGAAGAAGCGTGGTTCAGAATTTTTTAGATAGCGGACTTGAAGTTTATATGGTGGACTGGGGGTATCCCACACGCAAAGACCGTTATCTCACCATTGATGATCATGTCAACGGCTATATGGAGAATATTGTCAATTTTATCCGAAAAAAGCATAATATTCCCAAGGTTCATCTGATGGGAATCTGTATGGGCGGCGCGTTTTCAGTGATGTATTCCGCGCTTCATCCTGAAAAAATCAAAAATCTGATAACAACGGTTACGCCGACCAATTTTCATACGGACAAAGGCTTGCTGCATGTATGGATGAAAAATTCCAAAGCATTTATGATGTCTGATGCGTATGGCAACATGCCCGCAGATATTATGAATCTCGGATTTCTGCTGTTGAATCCTGCCCGGCTGATGATTGATAAATATGTCGGCTTTTTTGAAAATGTTGACAATAAAGATTTCGTGGAAAACTTTATCCGCATGGAAAAATGGATTTTTGACAGCCCGGATGTTCCCGGAGAAACATTCCGGCAGTTCATCACAGACGGCTATCAGAAAAACCTTCTGATTCAAAGCAAGATGGAGCTTAACGGCAAGCGCGTGGATTTGAAAAAGATCACCATGCCGGTTCTGAATTTTTACGGCAAATTTGACCATCTGGTTCCGCCGGAAGCCTGCAATCTGCTGACACAGAAAGTAGGCAGCAAAGACATTGAAGATATTTGTTTAGATACCGGACATATCGGCATTTATGTCAGTTCCAAATGTCAGAGGGAATTTGCGCCTAAGATTCTGCAATGGCTCAAAGCCAGAGAAGATGAGGGCGTAGCTGTCAAAAAGACTGTTCGCAGGAGAACCGCATCAAAAACAATGGCAAAAGTCGGTGCGCTTGTCATGGCAGCAGCAGCAAAATAAAGTTGATTTATGAAGGAGATACCTTATGACCGATACAGATTATTTCAAAACTTTTTGTAAAATCAGCAAAGCTTTCGGAACAACCTTGAAAAAGGACGAGCTTTTGGAGATTATTCTTCAAAGCGCTATGGATACGATGGGAGGAAAAGCTGCGTGTATTTTTCTCAAAGCCGAGGACCCGGAGGAAGACGTATTTGTGCCGGTCGCCCAGAAAGGCTTATCTGAAAATTATCTTCATTCCCCCCCCATGAATGCCCGCAAGGTCGTGGATAACATTCTCAAAGGCGGCTATCTGGCAATTCGGGATGCTGCAGCGGATGAAAGAGCCGAAAATCATGCAGCAAAAAAAGCCGAAGGCATTGCCTCTATGCTGGTTGTGCCGATTATCGTGAGAAACAAAGCCATCGGCGTATTATCGCTTTATACGGCAACGCCCAGAGATTTTTCCGAAGAAGAGGCGGAATTTTTAAGTGCGCTGGCAGAACAGGGCGGCATGGCAATTCAGAATTCGCGCCTGTTTGAGCGAATCAATAAAAATTCCGATCTTTTTTATGAAATGTCTTCAAGCATCAATTCCAGTTTGGATATCAAAAAGATTATGCACATCATGTCTGCCAGTATTTGCGAGGCGTTCGGCATGAAAGGCGTGTCTATCCGCCTGTATAATCCTGAATCTGACACAATGGATCTGATGGCAAGTTACGGGTTGAGCGAAAAATTTCTGAATAAGGGTCCTGTATCACCGGTAACAAGCGAAAATGTTGCCCAAATTTTGGAAGGGGAAACCATATATATCAGAGATGCTGCCACTGATCCCCGCGTTCAATATGGTGAAGAAGCAAAACATGAAGGCATCAAATCCATGCTCTGCATTCCGATTATGTCCAGAGAAGAGGTTATCGGAGAAATGCGCCTGTGCAGCGGTGTTGAACGTGAATTTTCCGAAGATGTAGTCAGGCTGGTCGAGGCATTGGCAGATCAGGGCGGAATTGCGATTCAGAACGCTTCCATGTATCTGATGCTTCAGGAAGACAAAAAAGATCTGGAAAAAGAAGTTTGGAGTCATCGTCAGTGGTTTTAAGATATTAAGCAATGAAAGGATGGCATTATGATCGGAAAAACCATCGCTCAGATTAACGTGGGCGACAGCGCGGAATTCGGAAAAACAATATCTGAAAGCGATATTTATCTGTATGCCGGAATTACCGGGGATTTCAATCCCGCGCATATCAATGAGGCTTACGCGCAGAAAACTTTTTTCAAAACCCGTATCGCGCACGGAATGCTGACTGCCGGATTTATTTCAGCAATTCTTGCCAACCAACTGCCGGGTCCCGGAACGATTTACATCAAGCAGGAACTTAAATTCTTAGCTCCGGTTCGGATTGGCGATACCATTACCGCAAAAGTCGAAGTTATCGAAGTCATTGCTGAAAAAAACCGGCTTCGGGTTAAAACAACTTGCACCAATCAGGAAGGAACGCAGGTTCTTGACGGAGAAGCCTTGGTCAGTCCCCCGAAACCGCCCAAAGCCTAATCAACTCCTTGCGGGGTACGCCCCGCAGGGTAATATCTGCCTGAAATCAATTTATGAACACTATGCCTGACAAAAAAACACATGATATGGAGGAGATACTGATTTCCTTTATGAATTCACCCGTCGGTATCTATATTATCACGGACAACAGATTCAGCTTCATCAATCCCAAGTTTCAAGAGATCACAGGTTATTCCGAAGAAGAACTGCTGGGCATGAATCCTATGGAACTGGTTGTCCCCGAAGACCGTAAGCGGGTCAGAGAAAATGCGATTGCCATGCTCAAAGGCACTCGCAAAGACCCGTATCAATACAGAGTTACCGACAAAACCGGTGAAACCCTGTGGATTATGGAGTCTGTGGCTATCCTTCACCGCGATGGAAAACGATCCACGCTCGGATATTTCATGGATATCACCGAAAGCGAGGGCTACACCTCTGCGTTTATGAATTCCCCTATCGGAATGTATATCATTCAGGATGGCAGATTTGTCTTTACCAATCCCACATTCCGGGAGATTACCGGGTATTCGGAAGAAGAACTGGCAGCAAAATCCCCGATGGAATTGGTTCTTCCGGAAGACAGGGAATATGTGAAATCATGCGCCCGTCAGATGTTCAAATGCCAAAGATCCGATGCGTATCAGTACTGGGCTGTGAACAAAGACGGGGAACTCCGCTGGATTACCGAAACGGTTTTTTCCATCCGTTATCGGAGAAAACGGGCGGTATTGGGGAATTTCATAGATACCACTGCCACCCGCCGGGTCGAAGACGCATTAAGAGATTCTGAAAAAAAACACCGGTCTTTGTTTGAATTGGCAAGGGAAGGCATTGTTCTTATCAATTACGATGATGGGAGCATTCTGGATTTCAATGTGGAATTTTTACATCAGACCGGATTTGACAGAAATTCGGTCCGGACAAAGAAAATATGGGAAATCCAGCCGGTTGATTTTCAAAATGAAGCTAAGGAGACATTTTTCAGGTTCAGAGAAACCTGCGGGGGCATTGTGTCATGGAAACTTTGTCAGCATAAAGAAGAAGATAAAGAAGTCAGAATTTTGCCGGTAGAAATTGTGGCGCAGCGCATGATCGTGGAGAGCCGGGATGTGATTATGTGTATGGTGCGCGACATCAGCGAGCGTGAAGCCATGATGCGGGCGTTGCGGCTGGCGTCTGAAGAATGGCGCAAATCATTTGACGCTATCGGCGATATGATTATGCTGATTGGTTCGGATTTCACCATAAGCCGCGCAAATCTTGCGGTCTCCCGCCTGTTGAAAATGTCCCCAAAAAATATTATCGGCAAAAAATGTTATCAACTGATTCACGGAACAAACACGCCGCCGGAATACTGCCCTTTTCTCAAAGCACAAGCCAAAGGCATTTACTGCGAAGTTGAAAGCGATGAGCCGCATATCGGCGGCACGTTTGTGTTTTCGTCATCGCCTATGAAAAACGAAGATGGCGAAGTAACTCAGGTCGTGGAGGTTATCAGCGATGTTACTTCCCGAAGAGCCAATGAAGCGGAATCCGTCAGATTAAGTCAGACGCTGGCATCCAGTTTCAAAGGAATTACGGTAGCATTAAGTGATCTGGTGGAAAGCCGCGATCCCTATACAGCCGGACATTCCCGGCATGTTGCGGAAATGGCGGTGCTGATCGGAAGAGAAATCGGTCTTGATGCAGATGAGTTGGAAGGACTGCATATCTGCGCCATTCTTCACGACATCGGCAAAGTAACCATTCCCGCCGCCATTCTGAACAGACCCGGAAAATTATCCACCCATGAATGGGGCATGATTCGGGAACATCCGACCATTGCGTATGAAACCTTGCAGCATATTCCGTTTCCCTGGCCCGTAGCGCAGATTGTGTATCAGCACCATGAGCGATTGGACGGCTCCGGATACCCTTCCAATCTCAAAGGCGATCAGATACATCCCTGGGCGCGGATTATCTGTGTGGCAGATGTTCTGGACGCCATGACCAGCCACCGACCTTATCGCCCCGGAATGCCGCATCGGACCGCGATTGAAGAACTTGAAAGCGGATGCGGAACCCGCTATGATCCTCAATTTGTCGAGGCGTTGATTCGCTCGATCAACTTTGATGATAAGCGCATTATGATCATAGAAATTGACCATGAGCTTATCAACGGACTTGTGAAAGAGCTTAACGAAGAAGGTTTTGAGGCAGTCGGATACTTTCAGCCCGAAGACGCGCTGGAGGCATTTAAGGAAAAACCATTTCCGCTGGTCATTACCGAATTATATCTGCCGGGCATGGACGGGGTGCATGTCTGCCGGAAAATCAAAGAAATCAGTCATGTTACCGAAGTGATTATGATAGCCAAATATACCAGCAAAGAAGAAACGCTGAGAGTTCTCAGAGCCGGAGCATCTGATTTTCTTGAAAAGCCTTTAGACCTTGAAATTTTTATCAGAAGCGTTCACCGTGCCATGCGGCGGTTCAAAGGGAAAAAATAA
>DYRC01000091.1 GCA_020718925.1 Desulfonema limicola | reverse complement strand
GAGTCAGTCTGTATATCCGCCGATATAAAAAAGCAAGAACTTTTTTACGATTTTACAAAACAAAAAAGCTGTCTGCAAATAAACATAATAAATCAAGTATAATATAATTTTTTTTAAAGGTTTGTCGGAAATTATTACTGATCTGAATTTCTGATTATGGCATAAATAATGCGCCCTGTATAACATCCGATTCTGTCATACCAGACGGAAGGATAATATATGTTTCCGATTCACAGAGAACCAGAGGCGGACTTCGATGCCGTCCGATATCCGTTGCGAATATCTGAGACTGAAAAAAGCAGTCCATCCCTGTGCTTACCCTCGCAGCAGGGCAACCACAGGGGGATTGCCCCTACAGAGGACTAAGGCTTTGCCCGTTCAGCGCGTTCTTTCAATTTTTCTTCGATTTTCTTCAACGCCTCTTCCAAAGAACGCTCCATAACGAAAATATCGCCCTGAGAAAGAATAACGCGCTTGAGTTCAGGAAGTCTGGGACCCGTAGAAGCCCTCAGATACACGGGCTGAATATAAAATACCGTGCCGTTTACAGGCAGAACAATCATTCTGCCGCGTCTGACCTCGGAGCCGACCTGCCCCCAGAGCGTCAGATCCCGCGAAATAACCGTATCCTGATCTATCATCGAACTGATTTGAGACGGCGTCCGTATCGGATTGGAAAAGGTCAATACAGATATTTTCCCGTAATTGCCATCATCAGAGCCGACTATTGCAACTGCCCGCAGATTTTCCGATTTTTTGTCCTTTCCGACAACCGCATTACTCATCGGACATAACAGGATAAAGCGGTCTGTTTTATCTGTTTCAAAAAGGTTGAGGGTCAGATAATAAGATTTCATATCGCCGGATTTGGCAAAATCCCAGTTATCATCCTGACGATAAAAGCTTTCCGCATCTGACTGATGATATTTGGCATAGACGCTCATCTGAAGTTCAAACAGCGTTCTCGGATATCTGAGATGATTTTTACGAATATCATCGGGCATCTGCTCCATCGGTTTGAGCAAGCCCGGATACATCCGGCGATATGCGTTGACAATCGGGTCTTTTGAATCCGCAACATAATAATTTACGCGCCCATGATACGCATCCACCACGATTTTCACCGAATTTCGGATATAATTTACTTTTTTGTCTATCTTATCCGCACCCGGAAACAGCGCGGAAGTCGTATAAGCATCCATGACCCAGAAAAGCCCTTCCGAACTTGCGACAATATACGGATCCTTATCCGGCATGAAATACGGCGTTATTTTTTTTACCGCATCCCGGATATTTCTGTGAAACAGAATCCGGCTGTCGCTTTTGGTTTTGGTGGTCAGAAAGATATTTTCATTTTTGAACCATGCCGCAAATAACAGCTTACGGAATATCGAAGACAACGGAACACCGCCGCTGCCGTTGTAATCTGATTTGACATCTTTGTCGTTTTCAAAATGATCGATTTCACCCATCTCATTCGGGACAATCGCGTAGTCATTATTGTTAACTCCATAGTAAATAGCAGGATTTTTAATATCCAGCGAGGAGCGCATCGGAATATCATGAATCAGCCATTTCATAGGCTCGTCTCCGAATTGGGCAGCGGGCGTCATGACCACGCCGTAGCCGTGTGTATAGAGCAGATGCGTATTGAGCCAATTCTTAGCACTTGACGGCAGTCCTTCGGTATAGATTTCTCTTGCCGATATATAGACCTGCTGCTTTATGCCGCCGATATTATACCGATCCGCATCCGCATCCACAAAGCGGTAATATGAGCGCATTCCCTGAATCTGGGTATAAACATCATCAATCAGTTCCTCATCCCAGACCGGAATGTTGCGGAGCGCGTTTCTGATGTCTTCGGTGATTACCATTTCGGAACTCTGTCTGGCAGGATGGCTTTCCACATTGGCTATATTATATGCTGTCAGCGTATTCTGAATACTGCGTTCAATATAGGTCTTTTCACTGCCTGCCTGATTGGCTTTGATAAAGTATCTCTCAATATTTCTCGGTAAAAAAGAGGATGCCCGCATTCCGATACACACTAAAAAGAGCAGCGCAAATCCGATCAGGGGTTTCAATCCTTTCCTGCCGTGAATATATGCCATCAGAAAAATCGCAGTGCCGATCAGAGAAGCAAATGCAGCCCAAATCAGCGGCAGGCTCACATTCATTTCCACAAATCCGGGACCGGGAAAAAGCGGCGCATGACTTTCCACATACAACAAATCATATTGCTGAAGAAAATAATCATACGCTTTAATCATCACCGCCACAAAAAACAGAATATTGAGATGGATTCTGGCTCCGGAAGGCAGGTATAAGTCTTCTTTGGATAAAATCCGGCTTTCAATCCGATACAGAATCATCAGAAACAGCAGCAGCAGCGAAAACGTGATAAATAATTCATTGACAAGCAGTTTGTAAATCGGAAATGAAAACAGATAAAAGCTGAGGTCTTTTCCGAAAGTCGGCTCTGTTACGCCGGAATTGCCTGAAAAAATGAACAAAAGAAATTCTTCCCATTTTTCATAGAGCGGAATGGCTATCGGGACAGCTAAAATCAGCGAGAGCGGCGTATAGACCTTTAATGAGCCGCTTTGAAACATCCGCAGCAAAGCCTTGTATTTTTTCGGGTTTTCCGAAGTATCGGCTCCGCTGTCTTTTGCTGTATTTCCTAAATATCGGGAAGCTATCCAGAAATTAAGAAAAAAGATCAGAAAGAATATCAGGGTAACAGATGCAAAGATGATATGGCGGTATAGCAGCCGCATCCAGAAATAGCCTTCGTAGCCCGAAGATTCAAACCACCACCAATCCACAAAAAAGTTTAAAAACAGAAATTTGAACCCGGCATAAACGATTCCCGCGCCTATCAGAGCGGCAAAAGACAGCGCCAAACGTCGTTTCCAATTCATTTTAAATGATATCCTCCACGTTTATATTTACATCGTATCAATCACGGTATTTTTATCACAGGAGGGGAAGAATATCAAATACGAAAAAAATGAACGGAGTTTTGAATCTGTCAGCGTTTCAAAATAGCGGCGAGTCGGCTGGCATCAGCTTCATGAATTGATTTTTCTCATTTTGAGAAAATTGTCAGGCATTTTACCACTATCTTTAGGACTAGCGATAAATCCTTCAATCCTGATTCAAGCTTGCGGCAGGAAAACGTTCGGAGCTGATCGCGGATATTTATTCAAGCCAGATAAGCCATCAGCTTATCCGCCAGGATATTAAACGCGGCACGAAACCCTTCTGCTCCGGTCGAAAGCGGCTGTCCTCTGTCGCAGGCTTTGACGACTTTCGGATCAAACGGCAAAGTACCTAAAAACTCAATGCCCATCTGCGTGGCTGTTTTTGCGCCGCCGCCGCTTTTGAATATCTCAATGGTTTTGCCGCAGCACGGACAGGCAAAGGGTCCCATGTTTTCGACCAATCCCAGCATATCCAATTGAACTGCCCGGCAAAAATTGATGGATTTCCGCACATCGGACAATGCCACATCCTGCGGCGTTGTGATAATCAGGGCTTTTGCGCCGGGAATGCTTTGCGCCACGCTTAACGGTTCATCGCCGGTTCCGGGCGGAGAGTCAATCACCAAAACATCAAGTTCTCCCCACTGCACATCGCCGATAAATTTGCGAATCACGCCGGTCTTAGCCGGACCTCTGAAAATTACCGCCTGATCGCCGTCCGGCATCAGCGACTGCATAGATACCACGCTCAGATTGTCGTTACATCGTTTGGGAAGAATGAATTTATCTTCGGTAATATCCAGCAATCCGTGAATGCCCATGATTCCGGCAATGCTGGGTCCGTGAAGATCAACGTCCAGCAGCCCTGTTTTAAAGCCTTTTTCAGCAAGGGTGAGGGACAGGTTGGCGGAAATGCTGCTTTTGCCCACGCCGCCCTTGCCGCTCATCACCAAAATTTTATGCCTGATTTTGGAAAGCGAACTTTCCATCAGCATTTTCTGAATATCAGACGACATTTTGCCGCTGCACTGAGTGGTCATAAATGATTTCTCCTTATCTGTTTATACCGATTCACCCCTCCCCCGGCCCCTCCCCTGAAAGGAGAGGGGAGTACTGATGACGTCTCCCCCTTCCCTTTCAGGGAAGGGGGGCAGGGGGGTTAGGTGAGGATTTGGTATTAATGATACATATCATTAAATCATAGAATCTGAAAAGTCAAATGTATTGCGAAAACAGCGGGGCGGTTCAACAGAACTTTGTCAGATATTTTTTCAATTCACTTTTAAAAGCAATTATGGTATCGGTATCTTATTCGGGCATGACTATGAAAAGCAGAAAGGACGGTTAACTTTGGAAATAGTTGTATTATTGAAACAGGTTCCGGCAACAGAATCAAATATCGGCATAGGAGATGACGGCGTATCTGCAAAAACAGATAATGTCAAATGGATCATCAGCCCTTATGATGAATTTGCCGTTGAAGAAGCCATCAGAATCAAAGAAAAACAGGGCGGTTCCGTAACCATTTTGTCCGCAGGAGCCGAAAAAGCCGCAGACGCCATTCGCACCGCGCTGGCGATGGGCGCGGACAAAGGTGTGCTGATTACCGATCCCGCGATTCAATCCTGTGACGGACTAGGAATCGCAAAAATTTTAGCCGGTGCATTGAAAAGCATGAGCTATGATCTCATCATTGCGGGACAGAGGGCAGTGGATGATGACAATTATCTGGTCGGCACGGCGGTTGCTGAATTTCTCAATATTCCGAGCATTTCTTTTGTCGTGAAACAGGAGATTGCGGATAAGAAGATCAGATGTCAGCGGACGGTGGAAGGCGGAACCGTAACGGTTGAGTCGCCCTTGCCGATCCTGTTCACCACACAGCGCGGACTGAACGAACCCCGGTATGCGTCTATGCAGGGAATTATGAAAGCCAAAAAGAAGCCGATTGACAAGAAAAGCCTTAAAGACATCGGCATGGCAGACGCCGGAAAACCCTTAACCAAAATCATCAGGCTGACATTTCCGCCCCAGCGAAAAGCCGGACAAATCATTGACGGCGAATCCGCTCAGGCAAAAGCCGCTGCATTAGTCAAAGCCTTGCATGAGCAAGCCAAAGTGATATAGGGAGAAATGATAATGACAGTACTTGCAATTGCAGAACAATCTCAGGGCGGTTTTCGGAAAGTTACTTACGAGGCGTTAAGTCAGGGGCGCGTGATTGCCGATCATCTCGGCTGCGATCTGGTTGCGCTGGTCTTGGGCGCGGGTGTTAAAGAAATTGCTTCAGAACTTGCAAAATACGGCGCGGATAAAATTCTTGTGGCAGACGCACCTGAATTGGCTGAATATCTGATTGATAGTTATACCAATGTGATGACCGATATTATCGGAAAAGTCTGTCCGGGCGTTGTCGTCATGGGCGCATCCACGCGGGGCAAAGACATCTCTGCGCGGCTTGCGGCTCGTCTGAATGCCGCATTGGTCATGGATTGCGTGTCTGCGCGGTTTGACGGGCAAAACCTGATTGCCACCCGCCCCATGTATGGCGGCAAAATTTATGCGGATGTGATGCCTGAAGGAAATCTGAAGATATTGGCTTTGCGCCCCAATTCCGCGCCAATGGTTCAATCGCCCAAAGCCGGAGCAGTCGAATCCGTGCCGGTCAATCTTGGTAAAACCTGCGTAACATTTATCGAAAAGACAATGGATGCCGCAAAAACGGAGCTGACCGAAGCAGATGTGATTGTGTCCGGCGGCGCAGGCATGGGCAGTGCAAATTTCGGCATTTTGGAAGAATTGGCAGCATTGCTCAACGGCGCAGTCGGCGCATCAAGATCGGCGGTGGATCAGGGCTTCAGACCTCATTCGGATCAGGTGGGACAGACCGGCAAAGTGGTTTCGCCGAATCTCTACATTGCCTGCGGCATTTCCGGCGCAATTCAGCATCTGGCAGGCATGTCTTCATCCAAAGTGATCGTTGCAATCAACAAAGACCCGGAAGCTGCTATTTTTTCAAAAGCAGATTACGGCGTGGTGGGCGATGTGTTTGAACTGGTTCCTGCCATTACCGCAGAAGTCAGAAAAATAAGAGGATAAAACCTAGCCCCTCTCTGAATCCCTGTTTTATAAAGGGATGGGGAGGGGAGCAGAATTATTATGAAAAAAATACAAACGATGACGTTGCTCATTGTGGCGATGATCTTGTTTATGCCGTCCGTATCATCAGGAGATTCGGATCCGAATCAGGTTGTCGAGGTGATGATTGACAACATTGATCGGGACGGACTTGCGCGCCTTGCCGAAATGGGCGCGGATATTGACGGCGTATGGGGAAACAGAGCCAGAATTTATGTCTCTTCCGGGATTCTTAAACAACTCAAAGCCCTGGGCTATCGGGTATCTGTAAGCCGCCGGACCAGAGATAACGTGAGTGCCGGGTATCATAGTTATGAGCAGATAACTGCCGAACTGAAAACCATCGCAAATGCTCACCCGGATATATGCCGATTGTACAGCATCGGAAAATCGTATGAAGGCAGAGACTTATGGTTTATGAAGATTTCGGATAATCCGGATGTGGCGGAAGATGAACCTGAATTTCAATATATTTCGACAATGCACGGCGATGAACCCGTAGGAACGCAACTCAACCTGAATCTGATAGATCTTCTGACAGAATCCTACGGAAAAGATGCCCGAATTACAAAGCTGGTCAATGAAATCGAAATATGGATTATGCCCCTGATGAATCCTGACGGATATGCGGCGTCAAACCGTTATAATGCACAGGGAAAAGACTTAAACCGAAGTTTTCCTGACAGAACCCGGGACATGCCGGTTCCCCGTCCGATTGAGACACAACTGATGATGGATTGGGAATTATCGCATTCGCCGGTGCTTTCGGCAAATTTTCACACCGGCGCGACAGTCGTGAATTATCCGTATGATTCGGATCCCAATCCTGATCTGAATTATTCCGCCACACCCGATGACGCTCTGTTTGTTCAACTGGCACTGGCGTATGCTTCTTCAAACAAGACCCTCTATGGCAGCAGTTATTTCAAGCAGGGAATTACCAATGGCATTGAGTGGTATTATGTTTATGGCGGAATGCAGGATTGGAATTATATCCGGCTGGGCGCTTTTCAGCTTACGATAGAACTTAGCGACCTGAGTTCGCCGCCTGTTTCTCAGATTCCTGCAATTTGGGAGGATAATCGGGAGTCCATGCTGAAATATATGGAATGGTCTCTCAGAGGTGTTCGGGGCATTGTTACCGATGCGGATACCGGCAAAGCTCTCAAAGCCTCTGTCAGCGTGCTAGGAAATGATCATGTCATGTATTCTGACCCGGATGTGGGCGACTATCACCGCATTCTTTTACCCGGAACGTATCGTCTGAGATTTTGGGCAGACGGATATGTTAGCCGTGAAACAGGCGACATTGTTGTCGGCAGCGATACTGCCTCAAGACTTGATATTCAGCTTTCTCCCATAAAACCGGGCGATATTGACGGCAGCGGAACCGTTGATCTTGCGGATGCGATTGAGGCTCTCCGCGTGGTTGCGGGCGTTGAGACTGCGGTTCGCCCGCAGATCAAAGCTGATGTCAATTCAGATGGCAGAATCGGTCTTGAGGAAGTGATTTATGTGCTTGGGAAAATATCGGCGCTCTGATATTTTTTGAAGCAGGAATTTGTTTCATAATTTATGCCCAATCGCACAATATTTTGCAGACATAGGGTTGTGAATCTTATCACCCCTCCCCCGGCCCCTCCCCTGAAAGGAGAGGGGAGCAGTGATGATGTCTCCCCCCCTTCCCTTTCAGGGAAGGGGGCCGGGGGGTTAGGTCGGATGCATAAAGTGAGTTATAATAAAAAATCTTGAGTGGAACAGATAGAAATGATAGTATCTGAATTGCATTTTAATTTTAATGCCACACATAAACGTCCCTCATTATAATACGCTGAGATTGTTATGGATATAGAAAAACTCAGATTCGGATATGAAAGCCGGTTGTTTGATATTCTGGAAGCGCAACTGGGACAATCCCTATGCCAAGGCGCTGTCCAAGCTCAGAATATGCTTCAGACATGGAAGCGGAACCTGCTCGGCAATGCGGTTTGCGTAACTGCGGAGCTGCTGCCCGAAGTGCATCGGCACTATCAGCGTTGTCTGGATATGCTGGGCGCAAATCTCAACGGCGACTTATTTGTTCAGCAGGGCATGGAATATAACGCCAGCGTATTTGCATATCAGAACAAATTTGACGTTCTGATCAATTCTTCTTTGCTCAACAATTTTACGCCGGATGAATGGCGTTTTGTATTCGGGCATGAACTGGGGCATGTGATTTTCGGGCATTCCCGCTTTTCCGTGCGCGAAATTCTTGCCAATATGCCGGACGTGAGCGCGGATACGGCGGATATGCTGTTTCGCTGGTCCCGTGCGGCGGAAGTGTCAGCGGATCGGATCGGGCTGTTGTGTTGCGGCAAACTGACCGATGCGGTCATCGCATTGTTCAAAACCGCCAGCGGCTTGTCCGGGATTGATGCGGATCGGGTTCTTGCCTCATTTCGCAGACAATATGACTCCCTTGAAACCCAACTCAGAGAAGCAGGCACAGATGGATTTGCATGGGTACGTACGCATCCCATGATGCCCATCCGATTCAAAGCCCTTGAGCTTGCCGCGCTTGATATTGTATCGCTTCGGCATAATCCTTCCGGCTTCAGTTGGAAAGGATTCCGCCTGATTGACGATCAGATTGCCCGCATTTTGGAATCTCTGGATCTGATGTCTTTTCTGAAAGTCAGCTAAAATTCTGAATTTATTTCAAAATTAAGGATAAATATACACACACAAATGATTACGATAGAAAATATGACCAAGAGCTTCGGCGCTCAGGTGTTGTTTGAAAATATCGGTGTCAAGCTCAATCATCGGGAGCGGGTGGGGCTTGTGGGCAGAAACGGGCATGGCAAGACCACGCTGTTTCGGATTATTGCGGGCGAAGAAAGCGCGGACTCTGGAAACATCCTCATCCCCAAAAACTATCGGCTGGGCTATATCCGCCAGCAGCTTGATTTTAAAGAAGATACGGTTCTTGCAGAAGGAATACGCGGACTTTTGCCCCATGAAAAAGATCATCATTGGAAAGTGGAAAAAATTCTGGCAGGACTGGGCTTTTCCAATGAAGATTTCAAACG
The DNA here is from genome assembly GCA_020718925.1 of Desulfonema limicola. Taxonomy (GTDB): domain Bacteria; phylum Desulfobacterota; class Desulfobacteria; order Desulfobacterales; family DYRC01; genus DYRC01. Next base: position 3,952 of record DYRC01000091.1, on the reverse strand, counting down.
ATCTCCGCTTGAATTTTCCGGCGGATTTCAGGTGCGTCTGAATTTGGCAAAAATTCTGGTATCTGAGCCGGATTTGCTTCTCTTAGACGAGCCGACCAACTATCTTGACATCACCTCCATCCGCTGGATTGAGCGATTTCTGAACAACTGGCCCCATGAACTCATGCTGATTACCCATGACCGAAGTTTTATGGACAAGGTGGTTACGCATACGATTGCCATCCATCGGAAAAAAATCAGAAAAATCGAAGGCAATACGGAAAAGCTTTACGCTCAGATTGCGATGGAAGAAGAGGTTTATGAAAAAACCCGGCTGAATGACGAACGCAAGCGCAAAGAAGTCGAACTCTTTATTTCCCGCTTCAGAGCAAAAGCCCGGCTTGCAAATATGGTGCAATCCCGAATAAAAACGCTGGGAAAAATGGAAAAGCAGGATAAGCTTGAAAATATGAAAGCATTGGATTTTTCATTCCGATCCAAGCCGTTTCAGGGAAAGACTACGCTTACCGTTGAAAACCTGAATTTTTCTTATGAAGCTGACAAGCCGTTGATAAAGGATTTCAGCGTCAGTATCGGCGCAAAAGACCGGGTTTGCGTGATTGGCAAAAACGGCAAGGGTAAAACCACGCTGATTAAGCTTCTGGGCGGAATGCTTGAGCCGCATAGCGGGAAAATGACCTACAATCCCAATATCGTCAAAGGCTTTTATGAACAGACCAATGTGAAGAGCTTGGTGGACAGCCGAACTGTCGAAGAAGAAATTTTATCTTCATCAGATATAGATAGGCAGTCAGCGCGGAATATCTGCGGCGCAATGATGTTTGAAGGCGATGATGCACTCAAAAAAATCGAAGTGCTGTCCGGCGGCGAAAAAAGCCGGGTCATGCTGGGAAAGCTCTTAGCCACGCCGTTGAATTTTCTCCTGCTGGATGAGCCGACCAACCATTTGGATATGGATTCCTGTGATGCCATGCTCACTGCAATTGATATTTTCAAAGGCGCGGTGGTGATGGTTACGCATAACGAAATGTTTCTTCACGCGCTCGCAGATCGCCTGATTGTATTTAAAAACAACGGCATTGAGGTTTTTGACGGCGGATATGCCCGGTTTTTGGAAAAAGGCGGATGGGAAGATGAAGATGAGTTCAAAGTTCAAAGTGTAAAGTGTAAAGTTGATGCAGTAAAGCTCAATAAGAAAGATTTGCGCCGTCAGCGCTCCGAAATCATTACCGAAAGATCTAAATTGCTCAAGCCGCTTGAGATGAAAATTGCTAAGGCTGAGAACGATATTGAGCGATATGAAAAGCAGATTTCGGTTCTCCATGAAGATATGCAGGCGGCGGCACAGGCTAAACAGGGTGAAAAAATCAAGGAAATCGCCCGCGCCATTCATACCTGCGAGACCGGCATTGAAAAATGTTTTGAGGATTTGGAAGTTCTTACCCCTGCTTATGATGAGCAGAACGCTACTTTTGAGAAAAGACTTGAAGAATTAGGAGAGGAGTAATCTGATATGCAGATTAAACCCGGAGTACATGTCCGCGTTGTGCAGAAACAGGATCAGCGATCAGGAAAACTGACTGAAGGAATTGTCAAAGACATTCTGACAAAATCTGCCACGCATCCGCACGGAATCAAAGTCCGCCTTGTCAGCGGCATTGTGGGGCGAGTGAAAGAAATCATAACTACCTGACATACCAGCACCCCGGGTCAGCCCTGAACGGACTGCCTGTCAGTGCATAAGACAGACATTTCAGACCGCCCCGGCATATCCTTTCATAAAAACAGCCTTCACAGCCTTTAATGATGCGATGATGATCCCGCAATTCCTGAAACAGATCGCAACCATAAAGGTTTTTCAAAGGCGTTTTCATTACATTTCCTGCCAAAATCGGCATCCGGCGGCAGGGATAAAAATCACCGTTAGGCATGATGGTTATCAGCGTATCTCCGGCAGTACAATGATAGGGGCATCCTCCGGCAATTAAAAATTGTAATGCCCGATTCATGGCGATTTCAGTTTGACAGGAATTTTTTGCTTCGGCGTTCATCATCGTGAAAAATTGGCGGGTTTCATCCGGCGTAAGAATTTGCAAACTGTTGTTTCCCTGCGGAATAAGCCGATCTGCCCAAACCCGCGACACGCCTAACTGCATTCCGATGTCGGCAACATCTGAAAATTCCTTAAAATTCCCGCGATGTGCCGTAAATGAAATCAGGGTGCGGATGCCTGCGTTTACCAAACAATTTATAGCAGATACGGTCTTGTCATAATTTCCCTGTCCGCGAATGAAATCATGCGTTTCTTCTGCTCCTTCCATGCTGACCTGAACAAAGCTGACATTCAATGTTTTCAGCGTATGCGCCATTGCCGCGTCAATCAGGGTTCCGTTGCTAAGAATTGCAAAACTGAATTGCTTTCGGCAAGAAGCAAAAATATCCAGAAGTGCAAAAAAATCAGGGCGGATAAACGGTTCGCCGCCTGTAATCGTGATATGTCCTTTGATTGCAGGAGAGGTTTGATTCAGAAATGCTTTATACTGCTCAAGAATATAGAGCAATTCGTTAAAGGAAAGCTCATCACCGCTATACGTCTCCTGATAGCAATGCTGACAGCGCAGATTGCATCGGTCGGTAATGTGCCATTGCAGCAGAAGGCTGCGCGGGCGATATGTTTTCAGTCTCCTCCACCACATCCGCCACACCCTCCCCCGCCGCCGCATCCTCCGCCACATCCGCTCCCGCATCCGCCGCCGCTGCCCGCGCTTACTGCAAACGCATCGCTGAATGGCTTATAATATTCAGCACCGGCAAGGATTCCTGCTCCGAAAATTGCAACGGCAAAAGCCGGACTTATATCAGAAGGGAGTTTATTTCTGATAATATCGCCCCTGAGTTCTTGAAACTCCTGTTTCAATGAGTTGAGGTAGTGCTGTCCGAAACGGGTGGCGATTGTTATGCCGGGTTTGACTGCAAAAGATAATGCAATAACCGAAATGATAAGCAGTGCCACAAGAAAACCGACAGGGCGTCCGCGCATAAATCCCAAAGCCATTTTGGTTGCGCCGATGCCGAAAATGACGGTAAATGCTGCCATAAAAGACAGCAACGCCCTTGCACAATCATCCTCGTTCCGTAGCAGATGTAAGCGTTTGAGCCTTTCAGAAATAGGGTTAAGACAGTTTTCAATAGTTGTTTTCAGTTTTGTATCTGAGAACACCTCAGATATTTTTTTCGGTACAAAGGCAGACGTATAAATCGCCTTGTGAACTGCGCCCCCGATGATATTCGGATCCATGGACGGCACACTTTCCACCCGCGTTTCCGCACCATTTCCGTTAATACGAATCATGTTCCGGCTCCAGAGATCAAACAACACGGTACGGATGACCGCATTCTGCTTTCCGCGCAATAAGGCAGCAGAAAGCATAGAAGGCTCAGATGGTCTCCGTAAATCAGACGGCAGCAGATCAATTTGAAACTGCTCCGTCTTGTCTGTCCACCACCATGCGGCTAAAATGCAGAAAAAAGATAAGCCTGCAAACATCAGCAGAAATTGCGGACCCGGAATACGGATAAGTATGTCAATCATAACTCCTCCTGTTTTTTCATAGGTTGTTATTGATACCGATTCGCTATCAAAGCACCCCTCCCCCGGCCCCTCCCCTGAAAGGAGAGGGGAGTACCGATGATGTCTCCCCCTTCCCTTTCAGGGAAGGGGGTCGGGGGGTTAGGTGAGTTTGAAAGCGATTTGGTATGAGAATATATTACCGGACAGTCGTGTAAGGAATCAAGTTCTTTTTTTATGATTGGAACCTGCTTTCAGGGAGTTTTGCATAGAAATGAAAAAATATCGGTAATCAAACACCTTTCAATTTCGGATGATTCATGTAATATTAGTAAGCTAATAAGGAGACTAAAATGGAAAAGCAAAAGAATATCCGTCTCAGAG
>DYRC01000090.1 GCA_020718925.1 Desulfonema limicola | reverse complement strand
GTTCGCATGGGTGCAATTAAAAAACAGATTTAATTACCCCACATAACATTCCCCCGTTGCTTTTTGATCTGAAATCATGGTAAGCAGTTTAAAAGGATATAAATAACCAGCGTCTGTCAGGGAGGAAAAATGGGCGATACACATATCAATTCTTTGGATAATCATCTTCGGGCTGTCAAAGAGGGTCAGCGGCGGTTTGAAAATGCGTTTCAGGGCGTTGCCCGGATGGTTTTGGAAAACGACATTGAAAAAGTCGTGGTCAACGGCAAAACAACCTATGATTTCAGTATTTTCCGAAAAGGAAAAAAGCACATGATCGGCATGTATGATGAAATCAACAGTTTTGTCTCTTATGTCAAGGATGCGGCAGAAGGCGGCTCATCCAAAGAAATGGCGTATGTTCTGGTCGGAGAGCCGGGCAATGGCAAGACCTTTTTCGTAGAATTTATATGCAGCAGATACCGGGATTTTCTGTTCAAAGAGCAGAACCGCAAGTATTCTTTCAAATTTGTGGGCATGGACAAATTGGGCGGCTATGGCAGAATTTCCACCATTGAATCCCAGACGTATGAAGATCCTATGGTTTTAGCCATGAATCTGCTTGAAAGCATTGATGCGACCAAAGAATTTCTTGTCAAGAGGGTCGGGTTTTCTGACGCACAGATTGAGCAGATTTATGACAATTACCGTCCGATGGGTGCTTGCACCGCGTATATGTGGAACAGCATCCGAAGCTTTGCCGGTGATAATATTGATGAGATGCTGAAATTTATCGAAATTATTCCGGTACCGCTGATTGAAAGTCTCGGCACGGTTACAGGCAAATATCCGGCAAAAGACAAAATCACCTCTTCGGCGGTTGATCTGCTGGGTGAAGAATCTATTCAACGTCTGCTGCATATCACAGATACGAATAATCCCTATCGTTTTGATTTGCGGCGCGGCGCATTGGCGCGGGTGGCGGGCGGCGGCATCCATTTTGCCGATGAAATTTACAAAAACAAAAAAGATTTGGTTCAGGTTTATCTGGGCGTGATTCAGAACCGCACCATTGAAATTGACGGCTTCAAGTGGCCCATTGACACGCTGATTATTGCCACCAGCAACAATTCGGAATTTAACCGATTCCTGTCTGAAAAAGAAGAGGCGCCGATTGTTGACCGATGCCGGATCAGCTATGTGTCGCACAACACCAATTTCAAGCAACAGAAAGACTTAACGGCGTATGCAATGGGAAGTGATGCCAGAACCACCTTCAGCCGGGAAGTTCTGCATCAGGACCCGAATCTCAATCATGCGGCTTCGGTGGCGGTTGTGCTGACCCGTCTTCCCCGCTCCGAAAAACTGACGCCGATTGAAACTTTAAAGCTTGCTGCCGGAGAAGTTGCCGGAGAAAAAAGCATCAAAGCGCTGGCTGAAGTGATTGATACGCTCAATCAGAACCCGGATATTGTCAAGCGTTTCGGGCAGAAGGGCTTGGGACAGAGAAATCTGGGACGGTCAATTCAGCTTCTTATCGAAAGCTCTGAGACCAACGAAGGCAAGTGCATGTTTGCTTATGATATTTTCAAGGCATTGGAGCGCGTGATTCTGGATTATGTGCCGGATGCCAATGATCGTGCAAAGTATCTGGAAGACTTGAAGATTGCCAAGGGCATGTACCGCGAGCGCATTATGACGGAAATGTTCAATGCGTATATGGATGAGCCGTATGCGATCCGAAAAGACGTGATGAATTATGTCAGCATGATTATCGGCATTGACGCGGAAAATCTGGGACCTGATAAGATGTGGAAATATAAGGATCCTCAGACCGGCGAACTCAAGGCATTGAAAGTGGATGAGCGATACATCAAGAGCGTGGAAGAGCGGCTGGGGCTTAAAACCGAAGAGATGCGCGAGACTTTCAGAACCTCGATCCGCAAGATTTACGGACAGAAAATTTCCGTGGATCCCAATTATGATTTTATGGATAATCTTGAATTGGTCAAAGCGGTTACGGATGTGCGGTTAAAATCCGACATCGCGGGCGCGGGCAGTCTGATCGGCGCATTGGCAAACCGCACCAACGAGGAAAACCAGAAATTGTATGACCGCATGATTAACACCATGTTGAACAAACTCGGCTATTGCAAAACCTGCGCTCAGAAAACCATTGAGTATTTCTGCACACAGGAAGATGAGAAATAATCTGATACCTAACCCCCCGGTCCCCTTCCCTGAAAGGGAAGGGGGAGATATCATCACTGCTCCCCTCTCCTTTCAGGGAGGGTCCGGGGGAGGGGTGAATCGAAGGGGGAGCGCTCAAATCCGGGCTTTCTGTTGAAAGCTGATCAAAGATGATGATATGGCGGATAGCCAAACAGCCGCCGGTCTTCTATTGCCTGACCGATGGTGAAATGATACAGGCTTTGATAGGTATTATCGTTAAATCCCAAAAGCTTATGAACTTCATCATCAAAATAGCAGCCGATTCCGGTTCCGCGAACACTATGCGCCTCGGCTTCAAGATACAAGACCTGACCGATCATGCCGCTTTCCCAAAACAGATGACGGTATTTCCAAGCCGATTTTTCCAAAACATCGCGGAATTTGCCAATCATGCCCACAGAAAACGCGCTATCTCCGGCAATATCCTGATGACAACTGACATGCGTGGCAATATCTCTGAAATCTCCGACCTGAAGCAGATACAACGGAAAATTCTTTTCAACCGGCTCCCAGATAAATCGCGGTTCGCAAGCATCTTTTATGGCATTCGGATTTTTATCCCGAACCAGAAAATACATGCCGGGTTCCACTTCGTTGACATTGTGAACAAACAGCAGAAGATTCACACAAGGCCCCCCAAGTTCAACGTCAAAGGGCGCGAATTGATTTCGGGGAAGCGTTTTATCAAGGATGGATAAAAATTGTTCTTTGCTGATCGCCCCTTCAGGATTGTACGCCATACCGCTCCTTCTCTGCCGGATAATTTTTGATGCTGAAAGAGAGGAATCAGCTTGTTTTAAAAGCGGCGCGTTCCCGTAATCATATCGCTTTTCATCTGTTTTCGGTTTTTCAGACACCGCAGCAGCTTCGGATATGATTTCCCAATTGACATGCTCCCGGCTCAATCTGTTCGGCGTTCCTTTGAATGACAGGGTTGAAAATCTTGAAACCAGATCCGGCGGCAAACTGCGCGGCAGAGGCGTATGTCGGGCATCACAGACAAAACAAAGCATTTCGGGCTGTTCTGCTTCCATCTCATGCCAAGATGTCCGATCAAAGCCGAATACGGTGCTGACATCCTTATCTGAGAGCGCATTGAGATATATCACGCGCCATCCGAAAAGATTTGCCGCCATGCTTAATCCTGCCAGCGCATGTCCTGCATCAATATTGCAGTAGCGGAATGCCCGCTCCCCATATTTCCATGATTCCCGCCAGAAGATGCTGGAAAGCCCGATAAAAAAGCCATCGGCATTAAAATGGCGTTGAATTTTCTGCCATAATCCGGAGGGGAACTCAGCCCGCTGCTCAAGCGCATGAAGCAGGGGATTATAATGATATACGCCGGTTCCTGATGTTTCAAACGCAGGCAGTATCAGATGCGCTTCGCTGGGATGAAGATTGCCGCTTGACGGATTGATCCGAAGCGACCATTGGCTGCCGGACACGGCTTTCCATGCGGATAATGCCAGCGACAGTTCCAAAAAACCCCCGATAGTTTCAAGGCTGACCGGCTGAAACGCATTGTTTTCTCTGAGATATAAATCCTGATGAGCGGCTTTCGGCTCCTGCCTGAGAAATGGCAGGGAAATCTGTGGCGTTCCCTCGTAAAACCGGAACGGATCAGGCTGATTATTCCAATCCATCTGTCCGGCAGAACGGGCGTAGCGGTCAAGGTGATGTTTGGTGTCTTCATGGTAGGGCATAATGGTATTCATATCAATTTCCTATGGGGGCTTCCTGAGAAATTTTTTCAACAACGCCGTTGCGCCTGAGACGCTTCATCAGTTCGTCATCCGGCAGCTTGACAATCTGTTTGAGATATTCTTTGTGTTTTTCCATTGAACATTGATACAGGTTTTCAGCAATATCATACCGCGATTTGAAATGCAGCGCGGCAAGCCGGTTTACTTTTTCCCAGATATAGGTCAGCCGCCCGTCCACCACGCCGTAAAATTCTACGGTTTTGCGGATAAGGTCAACATGGCTTTTGAACAACGGGGGATAACACTCTTTAAGTTCCTGATAAAGAAAGAGAAGTTTTTCCAGATACACCCGATCCGCCATCTGCGCCCAGAGATCTGCCACAGCCAGAATTTTACCCATCTGTTCGGCAATCCCTGAAGATAATTCAATTTCGGAGATGTCCACCCACAAATCCGTACAATATATCATGTCTTTGCCTGCTGCGATTTCCTCAACAGACATGCCGGTTTCACGTCCGTATTGTTCAAAAAATCTCATGCTTCGCTGAACATGCGTGGGCGTGAACTTTGCGCCGGTGCCTTCGCTATCTCCGCTTTCCTGAATATAGCCCGCATCGTGAAAAATCGCCGCTATCAATCCGATAATGATAAAACGAAGGCTGAAATCATCTCCATCCAGCACCGCGCCATGAAGCAGCCGCGCCATAGCGAGAAACGTATCTGTCGTATGCCGGAGATCATGATATTCGGTATTGCAGGAACGATACCCCGGATATTTTCCTTCATAAAGGTCTGTAATAACAGTAAATGCGGCGTTAAGGGGCGCCAGTTCGGCGTCCGAAGACATCAGAGACAGAATATGATGAACTTCTTCGAGAACCTTCCGAGGCTCGTCAATTTGCAGAAGTTTATAGAGTTCCCTATCGTCTATCATCAGTATCACCCGGAAGACCTGTATCGCTGTTTTTCGGTTTTTGCGGATAAAGTATTCTTACCTTGTCCACAATTCCGGCTCGTTTTAAGTTGTCTGAAAGCTTTTTATCCGGCAAGGCGAGAATCTTTTGCAGATAATCCTTATGATTCTTTATTGCCCTATCATATAGGTTTATGTCAATACCCCAGCGGCATTTAAAATGCAACCATAGATAATCATTCGTTTTATTTAATGTTCTGCTCATGTATTCCATGACAAACTCAAAAAAACCCAGTGTTTTCCGCAGCAAATCGTCCTCATCCGCATAACTTCCGAACTGTCCCTCGTCAAACTCATGGTAAAGAAATAAGAGCTTTTCCAGATAGATGCGGTCTGACATCTGTGCCAATAAGTCTGCCATTGTCAGCATTCTGCCAAGCAACTGGGATTCCGAAGAAGAAAACATGGCATTATCAATGTCTTTGCTGATGTCGGTGCATTGAATCATGGCGCGTCCCCCGGCAATATCCTCATCGCTCATCCCATGTTCTCTGCCATATCGCTCAAACATATCCATGCTTCTGGGAATGTGAATTTTGGTAAATTTTGCGCCGGTGCCTTCGCTGTTAAAGTCTTCCTGAATATAGCCCGCGTCATGGAACAAGGCGGCGGTTAACGCCACACAGACATCTTGTTCGGAAAATATTTCATCGTCTAACCATGCGCCGTGAATCAATCGGGCGGTTGCAAGAAACGTATCCCGGATATGGCAGAAATCATGATAATAGGTATTACATGCCAGATAACCGGGATAACGTCCTTCATACAGATCAAGAACCGTTTTAACCGCCAACTGTACAGCGTCAAAGCGCGTAGCCGGAAAGATCTGAGCAAAAATCTTTTCCGCTTCACTGACCGCTTCTTCCAATGATGCGATCTGTAAAACGTCATAAAAATCTTTCATAATTGAAGCTCGACAAATACCACGTTGGGCATCTTGTCCCGGATGCGAAGCAATGCCACAGAAATCGGATAATCATAGCGTCTGGGTCCCGCGCTTCCCGGATTCAGAAACAGGATGCCGTCTTTTTTCTCAGCCAGCGGCAGATGGGTATGTCCGCTGATAACCACGCGGAAGCCGGCGGCTTTCGGGTCCAAATCCATTGCATCAAGATTATGAAGCATATACATCATAATCCCCCCGGCTTCAAATGTTTCTGTCGGATGAATGTCGCATGCCCATTTGCTGCTGTCCATATTGCCCCGCACCGCCACCACCGGCGCAATTTCTCTTAATGATTTAAGAACCTCCGGGCGATCAATATCGCCTGCATGGGCAATCAGATCAACGCCTTTGAAAACCCTGCCGATTTCGGATCTCAGCAATCCGTGCGTATCGGAAATAACGCCGACGATAATATCGCTTTTTGATTTATTTACCATAAGTTATGGTTCCATCATCTGTTTTGCAGTATTTTCTGCAAGCGTCATCAGGTCGTTCCGGTTTCCGGCATCCTTAACATCCATAACCCCACAGGCGCGGATGAGCCGAAATTCTTTGAATCCGTACCACTTGAAAAACATTTCATATTTCGGAAACACATCGGCAAATTGTTTTTCATCCGGCTCTCCCTGTGCCAGAATCATCAGAAGCTTTTTGCCCGGCGCAAGACGGCATGGGATGGGATTGCTCTTAAAATCCGGCGTCAGATACGAAAATGTCCGATCAACAAAAGCTTTCAATTGTGCGCTGACCTCTCCGTAATAAATCGGAGACGCCATAACCAGAATATCGGCATCGCGCACCGCATCCAGCACCGGCTCAAGCTCGTCTTTCAACACGCACCGATCCAGCTTGGTTTTACAGGTCATACATGCCTGACAGCCGCGATAATTCAGCTTATTCAATGCAAAGGTCTGAATCTTTGCGCCCATGCCCTGAGCGGTTTCAAGAAAGCGATTGGCAATGGTCGCGCTGTTTCCTTTGGGTCTCGGACTTCCGAGCAGACAGACAATGTTCATGTTCTCCTCCGTGAATTACCCGGAAATAAATTTCCGGGCTATTTTGTGTCGTCCCGATGGGACTCTGATTTGTCCCGTAGGGACAGCCCATAATAGACCGGCAATTCATTGCCGGGGGATGTTTTTTACCGAATCCGTTATGTTTTTTTATAAAATCGTTCTTTTTCACTGTAAATACAGCCGCAATATTGCTGGCGATACAAGCCCATCCGCTTGGATTCTTCAATGCCTTCTTTCCATCCGACTCTGAAATCCTTGTAATAAAAAGGAATTTCAACTGATTTACCTACGGATTCTCCGATAGCCCGAATCATCTCATGGTTTTGAAACTTGCTGTACAGCAGCGTTGTTGAAAAATAATCAAATTTTCCCTGTTTGGCAATATGTGCGGCAGCCATCAGGCGATCATGATAGCAATAGGCGCACCGATCTTTTTCCCGGAATACGACATGCTGAATAAACCCTTCCATATCATAATCTTGTTGATAAATCACCCGGAAACCTGTATCTTGCGAATACTGTGCCAGAGTTTCCTGCCGCCGCAGACATTCGGTATAAGGATGAATATTATGCCGATAAAAAAAGCCCATGATCTCAAAATTTTCTTCTCTGAGAACCCTGACAGGATAAACAGAGCATGGCGCGCAGCAGGTATGAAGCAATATTTTCACGGTTTATAATTTTCCCCAAGCCGGTTATTGTAAAAAGATATGATATAAAAAAAGTTAGCAGTTTTTCAAGTTAATTTCAACATTATCTGATTTAAAAGTGAAAATATGCTTAAACAGGCATTATATGTTTGTTGACATTTTAGCTGAATATGATAGAGATATTAAAAACTTATGTCTGTCAGATATTCGGAAACTATAACATAATTTGAAAGAGAGGGGAATCATGGAAGAACGCACCGGAATTATTACGATGAGGGGAAATCCGCTCACGTTGCTCGGAAAAGGATTGAATATCGGAGATAAAGCTCCTGATTTCGAGGTGTTGAACAATGATCTTCAGCCGGTAAAACTGTCTGCTTACAAAGGAAAAGTCTGCATTATTTCGGCTGTTCCTTCGTTAGACACGCCGATCTGTGATCTTCAGACCCGGAGATTTAACAAAGAAGCTGCGGCATTAAGCGCGGACACGGTGATTTTAACCGTAAGCGTTGATCTGCCCTTTGCCCAGAAACGCTGGTGCGGCGCCGCAGGCGCAGATAAGGTCGTTACCTTGTCGGATCACCGCAATGTTTCATTCGGTCAGGCTTTCGGCGTTCTCATCAAAGAGCTGCGCCTGTTGGCAAGAGCAGTGTTTGTGGTGGACAAAGAAGGGGTTATCCGCCATGCTCAGATTGTCGGCGAAATTGCCCAAGAGCCGGATTATGATGCGGTGTTGAAAGCGGTAAAGCAATTGGTATGATGAAGCGCATCGGACTGATACAGCTTGAAGTTAAGCCGGGCGACACAGATGCGAATCTGGATGCCGCACTTATGGAAATTGCCGGTCTTGCCGAAAAAAAGGCGGGATTGGCAATTCTTCCGGAAATGTGGTCCTGCGGCTTTGACAATGCCAACCTTGCGCGTCATGCCAAGCAGACGCCGGTGATTCTTGAAAAACTCTCCGAAGCCGCAGTTCGTCATAACATGATGATAGCCGGATCATTGCCGGAAGCTTCGGAAAATAAAATTTACAACACCCTGTATCTGATTGACCAAGACGGCTCTCTTGCCGGATCATATCGCAAAGTTCATCTGTTTTCGATGACCCGCGAACCGGCGTTTTTTGCTTCCGGAAATCAGAATGCGGTCTGCCGGACGTCTTTGGGCGTAATCGGGCTGATGATCTGCTATGATCTGCGTTTTCCCGAACTGTGCAGGGCTTTGGCGCTCAAAGGCGCGGATATGGTGATTGTGTCCGCGCAATGGCCCCTGATTCGCGTACCGCACTGGAACACGCTTCTGCAAGCCAGAGCCGTTGAGAATCAGATATTTATCGCCGGTGTCAATTGCTGCGGACATGACGGCGACATTGAATATGGCGGACATTCCCGGCTGATTTCACCTGCCGGACACATTATCGCCGAAGCAGACGCTTATGCAGACACGCTCTGTGCTGAAATTGATTTTGAAGAAATTAAAGCGATCAGAAAGAAAATGCCCTGTCTTGAAGAAAGAGTGCCGGAGGCTTATGAATTCTAATACCAAATCGCTTTCAAACCCACCTAACCCCCCGGCCCCCTTCCCTGAAAGGGAAGGGGGAGACGTCATCAGTACTCCCCTCTCCGCTTCGGGGAGGGGGCGGGGGAGGGGTGCTTCGATAGCGAATCAGTATAAGGTTCTGCAAGCGGATAATCTTCTGAAAGCCGCATCTGATCTGAAAAATTCGGGCAAAATTGTTGTGTTCACCAACGGCTGCTTTGATATTTTACATTCGGGGCATGTGCGGTATCTTTCTGTCGCAAAATCGCTCGGAGACGCGCTGATTGTCGGGTTAAATTCAGATATTTCGGTGAAAATCATCAAAGGCGAAAAACGCCCCATTGTTTCTCAGGAGCAGCGGGCGGAAGTCTTAGCCGCGCTTTTCTGCGTGGATTATGTCGCGCTGTTTGACGAGCCTGATCCCCGAAATCTGATTTGCGCCATAAAACCTGATATTCTGGTTAAAGGCGCGGATTGGACTGAAGATAAGATTATCGGCGCGGACGTGGTGAAAGCCAACGGCGGCAGGGTGGAGCGGATAAGCGTCGTGCCGGATATTTCAACCTCTGAAATTATTTCCCGGATAGTAAGCCGGTATTGCTGATGTCAAACACCTTTTCAAGAACTATGCGTTCTTTAAATGCGGATAGTTATACCACCTCGCTGGTGTGGCTGGGGATTTCTCTGTTATTGCTGATCCTCTGGTGTATCTGGTTTTTCACTGCCAAAGTTACGATTTATAAATCCAGCATCACCGCCCGCCTGACAAAAGATGAGCGCATTACGGCTAATTTTCCGCATGGCGCGTTCAGAGTGCAGGAAATCCGCCAGAACCGCGTGATAGCGGAGTTTCCTGCCGAAGATATGCCGGATATCCGCCCCGGACAATCGGCGGAAATATATCTTGACGGGGATGCAGGCAAAAAAGCAGGCACACTTCACGCATTTGTTACAGAGATAGCGTATATTAAGGGAAAACCGATAGTTGAGTTGTTCACGGTACTGAATGTTGATTCTCCGATTCGGCTTAGGGAAGGCTTGACCGGCAAGGTCATGATCAAAACCAGATATATCTCTCCGGCAACGATGGTGATGCAGATTTCCGGATTATTCAATTAATACCGATTCGCTATCAAAGCACCCCTCCCCCGGACCCTCCCCTGAAAGGAGAGGGGAGTACTGATGATATCTCCCCCTTCCCTTTCAGGGAAGGGGGCCGGGGGGTTAGGTGAGTTTGACAATTTGGAAACAGCGTTCGCAACACTTATGGGAACAGGAGTTCAAATATCTGCTCTTTTACCACAGGTCCCCACTGATCCCCTTCAAATTCCTCACAGAGCTTGAAACCGTTTTTCTCATACAGATGTCGGGCGGCATCCAAACCGGCAAATGTGGACAAATGCACCCGCCTGAATCCGCAGGTTCTGCAAAAATCAAGCGCGGTCTGAATCAGGATTTTCCCTATGCCTGAACCCTGATACTGAGGCGCTACGATAAACCATCTCAGTTTTGCGCCGTCCTGTGCCGCTCTGCTCCCGTCAATGGCAACAGAGCCGATGATGTTTCCGTCATCTGCCGCTGCTATCCAGAATCCATCCTGTGATGACTCAGATCGGCTTAAAAAATCGGATAATCCGCTTGCCACTTTTGATTCAAAAAACACGCCGAAATTCCAATGCTGATGATAATATCTCGCATGAAGCTCCGTGATTTTTCCGATAGCGCCCGGAATATAGCCGGATAGGTGAAAATTATTCATAAATGTTCCTATTTTAATTTCAGGCATTACCCGCCGGTAACCACCTGACCGAGATATGAACGGATGACCGCCGGATCGGACTGAAGCTTTTCGGAAGCTCCGTCAAGCACGATATTGCCGGTTTCTATCACATAGGCATAAGATGACACCGACAACGCCATGCGGGCATTCTGTTCAACCAGCAGAATCGTCTGACCGCTGTTCCGCAGCTCGCAGATGATTTCAAAAACGGTCTTCACGAGCATCGGCGCAAGACCTAACGAAGGCTCATCAAGAAGCAGAAGCTTGGGATGAGCCATAAGTCCCCGCGCTATGGCAAGCATCTGCTGTTCTCCGCCGGAGAGCGTACCGGCAGGCGCGTCTCGGCGTTCACGTAAGATCGGAAAACGCTCTTCCATACGCGCCAGATCGTCCGTAACTTCCCGGTGCGTCCGCCGGTATCCTCCGAGTTCGAGGTTTTCGCGCACGGTCATTCCGGCAAGAACCAATCTGCCTTCGGGAACATGCACGACGCCTGCGCTGACACGGTGATGCGCCCGCATTTTCGTAATATCCTGTCCGCTCAACAGGATTTGTCCTGATCGCGCAGGTACAACTCCGCTCAATGCGTTGAGGGTTGTTGTTTTTCCCGCGCCGTTCGGACCGATCAGCGTTACCACCGCACCTTCCTGCACCGTAAAGGAAATATTCTGCACCGCTTCGACAGAACCGTAAGCTACCGTCAGATTTTTAACTTCAAGCATGGGGGGCATCTTTAACTCCCAGATAAGCTTCAATAACTTCCTGATGGCGGCTGATTTCGGCACCTGTGCCTGTGGTGATAGTACGACCGAAATTCAGGACAGTAATCTTAGAACAAAGTTCCATCACAAACGCCATATTATGCTCAATCAGAAGAACGGTCATGCCTTCCTGAGCAAGCAATCTGACAAGCTCCGCCACCTGAGTCAGTCCCCGTTTCCTCATACCGGCTACGGGTTCGTCAAGAAGTAACAGACGCGGATTTGCCGCAAGTGCGCGGGCAATTTCAAGCCGCCGCCGTTCGCCATAAGAAAGATTTTTTGCTAAAAAATCCGCACGATGATCTAATCTGACCCGTGCAAGTGTTGCCATTGCTTTGGCACGATATTCCCGCTCTTCGCGCATTGCAGAGGGTAAGCACAACAGACGCGGCAAAAGAGCGCGTTTGCTGACAAGATGCTGCCCTGCAATAACATTTTCAAGACAGGTCATGCCCGGAAATAAGCGGATATTCTGAAAGGTTCTGGCGATTCCCAAACCGGCTACACGGTGGGCGGGCAAAGCGTGTATCGGATTTCCGAGAAACAGCACGGCGCCGGATGTCGGGGGCGTGATTCCGCTCAGAATGTTGATCAGCGTGGTTTTTCCCGCGCCGTTGGGTCCGATCAGTCCGTGAACTTCCCCGCTTCCGACAGAAAAAGAAACGCCGTCCAAAGCCCGAACTCCGCCGAATGTGCGCGTGATGTCAGCAATTTCCAGCAGCATATTGCTATCTATCCTCCGTGATACTTGAAGGTTTTCGGCGGGAAAAAAGCGAAGCCAGACCGTTCGGCAGAAAAAGAATCACAAGCAGCAGGATAAGCCCGTTCACAAACAGCCGGATCGGACCTGCGGTAACTCCGATTCCCCTAAGTATTTCAGGAAGAGCCGTCAGCAATGCCGCGCCAAGTATAGGTCCATACCAAATCCGCGTTCCGCCCACGATATTGTATGTGAGCAGATGAACGGCGGCTGTAAAACCGAATTCGCCGGGAGTGATGATATAATTCAGATGCGCGTACATGGCTCCGGCAAGACCGGCAATCACCGCGCCGATGGTAAACGCAAGCGTTTTATAAAACGTGGTATCAATTCCCATCGCCGCTGCTGCGGTTTCATCTTCCCGGATGCTCTCAAAACTCCAACCCACTTTTGACCAGCGAAGCTTTGCGACAAAATAAGCAACTATGGCAAGCACCAGATAAATGAACCACATTTTCGTTTTGTTCGGAATGCCTACAAGCCCTTCCGCGCCGCCGGTTATCTGAAGGTTGACTGCGGCAATTCTGACCACTTCGCCGAAACTCAGCGTAGCCATTGCAAGAAAAACGCCCCGCAAGCGCAACACCGGAAGACCGAGAACAACGCCGACCAATCCGGGCAGCAATGCTCCGGCAGCAAGTGATACAAGATAGGGTGCGCCGTAGTGCATTGAAAGAACCCCTGCCGTATAGCCGCCCAGCCCGGCAAATGCCGCGTTGCCCAGTGAAAGCTGCCCTGCCGAAAGCGTAACATACAGGCTCAGAGACAGCAGCGCGTTGATTCCGATAAAGCTGATGAGGCTGCCATAAACGCCGAAAAATTGTGATATGAATGCGGACAT
>DYRC01000089.1 GCA_020718925.1 Desulfonema limicola | reverse complement strand
GCGATGGCATTCGGAATGCTTATGATCCTAAGCGGTATAGCCGGTTGGTCGGTTAAAATAAGAAAAAAAGAAACAAAGAGATGATGAATGAATTTTATCGAACAGGAAAGGTTCATCGAAATCAAAATTTTATCTCAGGATATTTTTTATGAAAACAGCAAAAGACCGTATCATTTTTCCATTGGATTTTCCATCTGCCGAAGACGCGCGGAGATATATCACGCTGCTGTCAAATGATGTCGGCATGTTCAAGGTCGGGTTGGAATTATTTATCCGCTCCGGGCATGAGATATTAAGCGCAATCCGGGATGTCGGAGAGGCAGAGATATTTCTTGATCTCAAACTCCATGATATTCCGGCAACCGTGCTTAGGGCTATGGCAAAAATTGCCGACTTGGGCGTTAAATTTGCAACGATTCACTGCGGAGAAAGCCCCGCAATGCTGAAATCCGCAGTGCAAGGAAGCGGCGGAAAAGTCGGCGTGTTAGGTGTTACGGTTCTGACCAGCGTTTCTGCCGATGATATTCAACATGCCGGATTCAAAGAAGAATTTTATTCCGATATGCAGGCGTTGGTGATGAAACGCGCCGCTATGGCAAAAGACGCGGGATGCGTGGGCATTGTCTGCTCCGGGCTTGAGGTTCATGCGATAAAGCAGCAATTCGGCAAGGACTTTATCGCGGTAACGCCGGGCATACGTCCGTTGTGGGATGTTACTGAAAAAGACGATCAGCAGCGAATTACGACTCCGGCGCAGGCAATCAGAAACGGCGCGGATTATATCGTGATCGGAAGACCTATCCGGGATGCCCAAGACCCCGCTGCTGCTGCCCGGCGTATTGCTGAGGAAATCGGGACAGTTTTGCGATGATAAACAAAATGGTCATGACGTTCAAGATAGGCGTGCTGCTCCTCAGCCTGAACGCCGAAGCTGGGGAGTTGTGTTTTCAACCCGGAGAAAAACTGACATTTGAATTGAGATGGAGTTTTATCAAAGCCGGAGAAGCGACTCTGGAGGTGATGCCCATAGAAACCTTTAACGGCATCAGCGCGTATCATTTTGTGATGACCGCTCAAAGCATTCCGGCAATTGATCTGATTTACAAAGTCCGGGATCGGATAGACGCATACACGGATATCGGCGTCAATCGCTCCCTGCTGTATAAAAAGAAGCAGAAAGAAGGCAGAAGTATCCGGGATATTACGCTGACCTTTGATTGGGAAAAAAAAGAAGTGCAATACACCAATTTTAAAGAAGTATTGACGCCGATTTCCATCAAGGACGGCACATTTGATCCGTTGTCCGCGTTTTACTTTACCCGGCTGATGGACCTTAAAGAGAAGATGGTGATTGAAAGACCGATTACCGATGGCAAAAAGAATGTTATCGGCAAGGTCAGCGTGGTGCGGCGGGAAAAGATTAAAATCGGCGAAAATATTTATGATACCTATCTGTTAGAGCCGGAAATGAGAGAAGTCAGCGGCGTGTTTGAAAAAAGCAAAGGCGCCAAACTGCAAGTCTGGGTCTCAGCAGATGAGCGAAAAATTCCGGTTCGGGTGAAAAGCAAAGTTGCGGTGGGCAGCTTCATCGGCGAACTGATTTCAGCAGAGGGCGTGAAATAAAGCACCCTCCCCCGGCCCATCCCCTGAAAGGAGAGGGGAGTCCTGATGATGTCTCCCCCTTCCCTTTCAGGGAAGGGGGCCGGGGGGTTAGGTGAGACGGATTTTAAACAAAAATTGCTGTTTTTTCTTGCTCATATTCTCAGTATATGGTAGCAATCCTGACTATGACACCCGCAGAACAACAACTCCTTCTTCTGAGTACTCTGATTCAATTGGAAAAGCGCATCCGGCAGACACAGACGCTTGCCGAATTTGCGTTTGCTGCCGTGAATGAAACCTTGCGCCTGATTCGCTATCGTCAGGGCATTCTATGGGAAATGAAGCTGACCGGCAAGCCCGGTATTGAAGCGGTATCCGGCGTGGATAAGCCTGAAAAAAACGCGCCGTTTATCGTCTATCTTTATGATCTGATTGAGAAAACGCTTACTACCTCAGACAGCCGCAAAATTATCAGCCTTAAAAAAGAAGACATTGACAAACGCTTTCAGGACGGCTGGCAGGAATGGGGTATCGGTGTGCTGTTGTGGTGTCCGCTGATTTCACCTGCCGGAGAAATACAGGGCGGGCTTGTGTTTATCCGGGCGGAGGCGTGGAATGAGGCGGAAATTGCCCTGGCAGAGCGTCTGTCCGAAGCTTACGCCTATACATGGGATGCGTTGAGACAGCGCAAACAGCCTTGGTATTCGCAGCTTGGCAAGGGCAAAAAAACACTCAGATTGTGGGGACTTTTTTTCTTTGTCCTGTTTATGATTCTGCCGATCCGCCTGTCCGTGCTTGCGCCGGTGGAAATCGTTCCCTATAACGACATTATTGTAAGTTCGCCGATAGATGGCGTCATCCGGCGGTTTTTCATATCGCCCAACGATGCGGTAAAAAAAGGGCAGTCCCTGTTCCGATTAGATGATACCGCCATTCGCAACGAATACGAGGTCTCCAAAAAAAGTATGTCCGTAGCGCAGACCGAGCATTTACGCGCAGTCAACAAGGCTTTTGCAGATGAAAAGAGCCGGGAAAGCGTGATGCTGTTAGAGGCGCAGATCAGAGAAAAAACTGCCGAAGTCAACTATATGGCTGAATTGCTGGAGCGGTGCGAAGTGCGGGCAGAAACAGACGGGCTTGCGGTTTTCGGAGATGTGAACGACTGGCTGGGAAAGCCGGTGGTGGTGGGTGAAAAGATTATGAGCATTGCAAATCCGAAAAGCATTGAGGCAGAAATCCGGCTGCCGGTAGGCGATGCCATCAATCTTGAAGAAGGCGCGGAAGTGCTGGTATTTTTAAATGTTGAGCCGGATCGCCCATTAACTGCAAAACTCCGCCGTGCGGCGTATGAAGCGCAGCTCACGCCGGAAGGATCATTGGCATTCCGTCTGAAAGCATCGCTGATTTCAAAAGACAGGCTGCCCCGCATCGGACTCAGAGGCACGGCTAAGATTTACGGCAAACAAGTGCTGATGTTTTATTATCTTTTGCGCCGTCCGCTGGCAACATTTCGGCAATATATGGGATTCTGAGGCTGTACATCCCATAATATAAGGTCAGTTTTTATCATAAAAGCCATATTTTTTCAGCATTCCCGCCACAGACAGCGTTGATCTCATCCGCAGACAATCCGCTTTTTTCCAGTTCCTTAAAATATCTTGCCGGTTTTAGCAAAGGGAAATCCGTGCCGAAAAGAATTTTGTCAACACCGATAAGTTTTGCGGCAATCGCATAAATATCCGGATCATACAGAAACGGAGAAGCTGCGGTATCGAAATAAACATTTTTAAAACTTTCTTTTACCTCTTTTTTCAATAGATTGTAAAAAAATATTCCGCCGCCCCAGTGCGCCAGCACAATGACATTTTCAGGAAATCTTCGGACGAGATTGTAAATCTGCAACAGCGTATTCGGCGTTTTGCCCGGATACAGATGACCTATCGGCTCGTTGGTATGAATCAGAATCGGATATTTTTTTTCGCGGCAGATTGTCATAATCGGATCAAGTCTTTTCAATGCTTCTTCGTCAATACCGGATTGATAGAGCGCAAGCTCGCCCACGCCGCGCAACCCCGCATCAAGACAACGCTCAGTTTCTGCCGCTGCTTGTGAATTGAATACATCAAAGCAGCAGAGTCCGATAAGACGTTTGGGATATTTATGAACAGATTCAAGGATATAATCATTTTCCCGTTTGAACGTATCTGCCTTTTTCCATGGAAAGCTGAATATGACCGACATATCCACGCCCTGCTCATCCATTGCATTTACAAGCTCATCCGCGCTGACCAGTTTGGATTTGGGCGGCTCGTATAACAATCTGAATGCAGATTCATCAGGAAAATATTTTTCCCGGTTTTCCCGAATGTCCTTTGAAAAAATATGTGTATGAACATCAATCATCATGTCAGTTTTACCTTTATTCCGAAATCGGACAGGACATCAATATTTCCCCATCCGTTGAATTTTCTTTTATAGGGCAAATCCTGCAAAGATGGTAGATTTTTTTCAGAGTGTCGGCATATCTTTATCTATAATCATCTCAATCCTTCGGATTTTCTTGCTCTCTCTTTTCAATCATGTTAATCAGAATACATGCAGTGAAATTCAGCCGGTAAAGTGGATGCAAAGACTTGAAAACAAAATCTGACAACGAAAAGCAGGATGATTACGATACCCCGTGGAAAGATGTTCTGGAAAATTATTTCTTTGAATTTTTAGCGTTTTTCTTTCCCAAAGCATACCGGGATATTGACCTTGGCAGAAGATACCGCTTTCTCGACAAAGAACTGAAGCAGGTTGTCCGAGATGCGAAACTGGGCAGACGGTATGCGGACAAACTCGCCGAAGTGCGCCTGAAGGACGGCTCTAAGGCATGGATTCTGATCCATGTCGAAGTTCAGGGCAAAAAAGAAAAACAGTTTGCCGAGCGGATGTTTGTCTATAACTACCGGATTTTCGATAAATACCGGCGTACAGTGGTCAGTTTCGCCGTGCTTGCGGATGAATCTCAAAACTGGCGCCCGTCGGGTTTCAGCTATGGAAAATGGGGTTGCAAAGTTAAAATGACGTTTCCGGTTGTCAGACTGACGGATTATGCCGCACAATGGGAAAAACTTGAAACATCCGCAAATCCGTTTGCCGTTGTGGTCATGGCGCATCTGAAAGCACTTGAAACAAAAAAAAATCAGGGGCAGCGCAGATACTGGAAACTCTGTCTGTGCAAAGGATTATACAATCGGGGATACAGCCGCAGGGATGTGCTGATGCTTTTTGATTTTATTGATTGGATAATGCATCTGCCGGAAGCGGCTGAGGAACTTTTTCTTGAAGAAATGAACACTTTTGAGGAGGAAGGTAAAATGCGTTACATCAACAGTGCCGAGAGACTCGGAATTAGAAAAGGGATCGAGCAGGGAATCCTGCTGGGGATTGATCAGGGGATTAATCAGGGGATTCAGCAAGGGATTCAGCAGGGAGTTCAGCAAGGGGTTCAGCAAGGAGTTCAGCAAGGGATTGAGCAAAGCATCAGGCGTCTGCTGCTCAACGGCTTCAAGCCTGCTGAAGTTGCCCGTCTGCTTGCTGCGGATAAAAAAACGGTATTGCGGATTGCGAAGGAAATCAGAAATCAGGATTAGAAGATGTCTGAATACGGTTCACAAGATTTAAAAATACATTTCACGCCTGCATCTGCTCTTTTTTGGCAGATATTCTCTTTCTCCAGATTTTTCCCTCACTGAAACACGACCAACCCCATTTCAGCCATTGCAGCAGCGACATTGCCAGCCACAATGCCCAAATCAGCATCAGACAGCGATACACCAGCAGCGGCAGCGAAAATACAACAGGCTGAGGCATAACACCTTTAATCCTATCCTGAATCCAGTACAAGTGATAATCTGAAGACCCGTGTCCTGAAATCTGCATCTGAGGAATGCCCAGCAATCCGGCTTCAATGGCAATATAAAACCCGATCATCGCCGCCAATGTCCAGCCTGCCAGCACCAACTGAGTGCCGTTGAATTTGAACCACTGATCCGGCGGCACGTTCTGTTTTCTCAATCCCAAGGCTAAGAACCATCCGACAATCATCAATGCCACCATCGGATGCACCTGAGTAAGCCCCAGACTGAGCAATAGCCACTGATGCGTTTTCAACGGCGTGAGGCTGATTTTTCCCAGTCCGAAAGCAGCAATAATGACCACAAACAGATAGCTCCAAAACAGCACCGCCGGACCCAGCACCGGTCCCGATGCCCATAAAATCCAGCGATTCCGCGGCATCTGAATGGTAACTTTGGCGTTCACCGCCTGATCGCCGATGTGTACAACCGGCGCTTTAACCCGAAAAGGAGATTCGCCGGGCTGATGCCATTCCAGATGAATCTTCTGATTGCCGGGCTGCAAGGGAATCACCACTTTTCGCCCTTCCTGGCGGATAGGTTGACTTTTATCATTGATTTTAACAAGTTGCAGCACGGCGGTTTCCGGCAGCAGAATATCGTGCTGGGATCCCCGGCTGGTTCGCAATTGTAAGCTTAAATCAGCTTTATCAAACCGCTCTCCGGGAATCAGTGTCAGTTGCGCGGAATCAATGGTCGTCAACTGCCCGGCAATTGCCTGGGGCTGTGAAATTTTAATACTGATCTGTTCGCCGGACCAGGGTTTCCATGTAGGACGCCAATGCCCTTCATTATCCTGATGATGAATCACCGCAATTCCCGACAGATCGCAATGCCAAATCGGACTTGCATCCAATATCCATGTCTCTGTCCAAGGCACAGATGCGGAGGATTGCAATCGGATTTCCGTTGCCATTTTAAGCGTGGATGTCCAGCCGACTTCGGCAGTTTTGGAATCCATGTTCAGCAATGCCTGATTTTTTTCAACCCGAATGCCGGGCGTAGTAACAGATTCGCCCTCAATCAGCGGAACAGAGATGACCACCGGCGTTCCTATCGGCGTCAGTCGGGTAATCATCGTGGATACCTGCCATGTCAGCCCCAGATGTAGCACCCGTTCGACATGAAGAAAGGGCGGAAATACAATGCTGCTCGTATCAGACTTATTTTGCTCGCTTTTTTGCAGGCGGGTCATCTGCACAGAGCTTTCTGTTTTTCCGTCCGGGTGAACGCCCTGAATATCCCAGCCCTGAGCCGTTACCTTTGCCTGCTTAGGCTTTAACGGCAAGGGAATCTGAATTTCATTTTTATTTCCTGTGCGCCCGATCAGTGAAACCTGATGAACGCCTTTGGGAATCAGCATCCACAATCCGCCTTCGCTATCTTTGGAAAGCCCTTTTGCCGGAATCTGATTGATAAACACCTGTTCGGGAACCCATGATTCCGAATTTCCGGGCAGAGGAATCGCGGTTTCCGCAGCCGCATGAATTTTAAGAATAAGCTGCACACTTTCCGGCGATACGGTTAATTCCATTGCACTGCAATCCGCGCAATTGGGCAGGCAATCCGGTTTTTCCAAAAGCCGCTGCTGAAGTTCTTCCAAAATTTCCGGAGGCGGATAGTCTTGGGCTGAAGCCCGTGAGAAGTGGAAAGTGAAAAGTGGAAAGTAAAAAATAAAAAAGAGCATCACTGCGGCAACGGACATTTTCTGATTGAAGGTCTCACGCCAGTATCGGATATTGAGTATGCCGTAAATCAGCAATGCCAACAGACATACCCGGATGAAGGCAAGAATCAGGTTTATTGCCGGCGAAAGCAGCCATAACCTGAGATCCTGAGCCTTATCCACAGGTCCGTTCCATTTCAAATCAATTTCTCGCCAATGCCATTCGGGCAGACCGGGTCCTGTCTGGATTAACGCATTGGGGTCATTGGCAAAAATTGCCTGTTTGCGCTGATAACGATTATCCTGCATCTGGTTCTGCATCGGCGCGGCGGGTTTCATGGCTTCCTGCTTTAAACTATATCCCCGTTCAACAGACGGCGCATCGCTTTTCACCGCCTTTTTCATGCCCACAAAACCCATCGGAAAACGATCAATATTTTCCAATTGCGGATAAATTCCCCAACGAATCTGATGAACCATAAAGGGGATGGAAAGTACCAGCAGCACAATGACTGCCACTATTCCCCACAAGCGAACTAACTTTCTTGCCCATCCATCCGGCAGAACTTTCAAAAGACCGAGCGCGGCTAAGATATTGAGCCATACAAAGCGGGGCGCGCCGTTTTCGTGATAAATCAGTATCATGGTAATCAGGGCTAAAATTCCCCATCGCTTATCCCTGAGTTTTGACGCGCCCAGCCCGATAATCAGCACCATAAAAAAATCCAGAAGCGTCCATCGCTGAAACCATGTTCCCGGCACATGATCCGCGCCCTGTGCGGCAAGAAGACGCCAGCCCGGCGGCAGGTTCAGTCTGCCGGATAACGACTGAAAATCATGATCCCATCCCACTGCCGGAATGCTGCGGAAAGAGGCTTCAAAGCGGGAATCTGCCATCAAATCAAGCTGTCCCCGGCGCAACTGCACACCTGCTTTTTTATCATTGCCATACATCGTAATCAACTGATCCGCGCCGTCAACAGATACCCGCCCCAAAAGTCCGGGCTGGTTCATTGCCAGATACCATTGGCGGCTCATGGTTCCGGAAATTTTATCCTGAATGGTGAAGCCGTGTCCGTCAAAATCAAGCCAGAATGTGCGCTGTAAATTCAGGCGATCCGGCGCGGGATCAGGATCGCCCCGCCGAAGTTCCTTGAACTGAAGCGTTGAATCTGCTTTGACGACATAGGCAGGAAATTCCTTCCAATCCGAAGGGTTGTCGGTCTGCTTAGGCTCAATCGGCGTTACGCCTTCGATTTCAACCATTCTGAGATGATTCTGAGATTTGAACGACCAGATTTCATCCCCGAACACCGCGCTGACCGGACCGATCTTGGCAGCCGGTTCTTCAAGACGGGCAGTAATTCGGATATTCCACTGACCGGGGCGTGCCTGAATCTGCAAATCGCCATGCCCCAGCCTGACTGGGAGCGGGCTTTCAAGCCGCATGGGAACAGAGCCTTTCAACAGAACGCCGCTCAGTCTGATTTCCCGCGCCTGCCCTGAAATATTGAGTTGCAGATGCGTGGTGATTTCCATCGGAATCTGATCCGTGATCAGGCGATAAACAGCCACTTCCTGCACATCTTCCTGTTTTGCAGATTGAGATCGCTTTTGCAGCCATAACTGCCCTTGTTTATCCAAAACCGGAGAATCTGCGATACGTCCGTTGATAGAAAGGCTCACCAGACCGACAGACGGCGGAATCCGCATCATTTCCGGAATATCATTCCATTCAAATACGCCGGTTATGCGGTATTCTCCGGGATGAAGATATATTGAGGGCGTGTTATTGCGGCTCATCACCGGCGTGTCTTCTCCGTTGACTTTCACCTGCAGGGGCCATATCTCCGCAGAACCGGGGAGCGCAACCCAGCCTTTGGCAAGGATCAGCCATTGCTGCTCGAAAGTTCCCTGTTTCGGCACTGCCGATAATTTCAGGCGGGAGGACCAATTACAGCGATACAGACCGCCGTTATTATATGTTGTAGGACAAAGCTGCTCGTCAAGTCCGTTCAGCACCCATGATTTCCAAGTTTCCAACTGAGGCGGAATCGCTTTATTTTCCGCAGATGCCGACATCGCAATCATCAGGCTCAGGAATATTGTCAAAAGAATTTTCATCCGAATCGTGAACATTTTGATTTCTCCTGTCTCTTTATATTTCCCTCTTTCAGAAAAGTGTGATAATTATATATCATATTTCGGTCAAGTTCATAAATTTATTTTCTCACAAAGGGGGAACAATATGATTAAACTGATCAGACAGCGAATCGGCGTAAGAATCGCTATCCTGGTGAACACCCTTCTGTCAATCGTGATTGCGGCAGGAGCGGCGTATCTGATTAATCAGCAGGGTCGGAGTTTGGAAGAGCAGTTTCTGGCAAAAGGAAAAATGGAGTCGCTGGTCGGCGCGAAAAGCATCGGGAGAATCCTTGAAGAAGCCGTTGACAACGGCGTGTTTTCGGTGTCCGATGCGTTGGATACGAAATATGTGGAAATTCCCGGTTTTGAGCCGCCTAAATATCACACCAAATACGATTCCTATTTGGATAAGGCTATTCTTTCCCTTGAAGATGAATTTTTAAAAGACAAAAGCATTATTTTTGCCGTTGCGGTGGATGTGAACGGCTATCTGCCCACGCATAACACCCCGTTTCAGCATACGCCGAGCGGTGATAAGCAAAAAGACCTTTCCGGCAACCGGACCAAGCGCAAATTCAATGATCCGGTAGGCATAGCTGCTGCCAAAAATCAGACCGAAGGATTTCAGCAGATTTATAAACGCGATACCGGCGAAACCTTATGGGATATTTCCTCGCCGATTTATGTGAAAGGCAAGCACTGGGGCGGATTCAGAATCGGGATGTCTCCCAAAGTCATAGAGGAAGTCAAACAGGATCATGCGATTTCTCTGATTGCCATTATGCTTGCGGTAATTCTCATATCCACGCTGTCAATCTTTTTACTGATTAACAGGGCATTAACGCCGCTGAGAGAATTTACCCGCATCGCCTCTGATCTGGCAGATGGAAATGTGGATGAAAAAATCGAATCTGACGCGGAAGATGAAATCGGTCAACTGGCAGATGTGCTGGAGCGCCTGAGAATGAGCATCAAGTCGGCTATGGAACGGCTGATGAGAAAGCAAACCTAACCCCCCTGCCCCCCTTCCCTAAAAGGGAAGGGGGATTTTAGGGTGGGGGCGGACTCAATGATATTAAGTTAAGAAATTGTCTGAAAAACAATGATCTCTGATGATTATAAATGAGTCTGAGAAGGCGTGGGCGTTCGGGCAGTTTGTCGGAGAGCGCGGAATCGGACATCGGAATTGTTCGGGAAGGATAACAACGAGTTCAGTTGCGTAAGTCAACTGCAACAGAGGGTTAGACAGCTATCGCTATTAACCATGCTACAATAAACAAAACAGGCAGTGCAATCGGCGGAATATATCCCAACCAAGTCAGACCGCCTCCGACATTGACCTTGTAGCCTTGCCTACTTCCTTCAGTATTAACTTGATACTGAGCTGAGATAGCTGCGATGATTGCGATGAAGATGATGCAGATTAGCGCAATACCGAACCATGGTATCCACATGAGAAGCTGTCCTGCCTTTCTGGCATATGGTGAATCTTTGGTAACCTGCATAAACACACCATACGCAGCAAAGAGGAGCGTTTGGCTAAGAAGCAGCCAACTGATCCTCTGATCAAGCAGATCGTCTTCATGAACCCACTTATCTCGAAGAGCAAGATAGAGATCGTGATCAGTAGGCATACGTTCCTTTCGTTGTCTATCATAATGTTCAAGCGTCAGAATCGGCTGCAACAGAATCGCCAGCCTTCTGACACGCATTTCACTTATACGCTGCCCGATTCACAGGATTCCATGATTACGGAAATTTTTCTTAAAATCAGGGTTCGGGCAGCCATAAATTCTATTTCCAATCCGTCCACAAGCTTTTATTTGCAGGCGGCAATGGCGCTTTGTTTACTGTCGGAGGATCAGGTATATAACAAGGCGTGTTACAAACAATCTTGCAATCTTGAGCAAAACAGCCGCCGTCAAGGTTACCAATGCAGTAAATGTTTACTTCATCAGTATAATACTGCCTATACTTATACGATCGGGCAACGCTACCACACACGTCCCCCCACCCCCATTGTTTCCATGATGGCTCATAAGGTATCCATAAGCCTGAAAATTTCCCATCTTCCCCCCAAAAACGAACCTGTTTTGAAACACCTTTCTCATAAAGCAACTCTTCCATGATATTGCCACTGGGATAATATGTTCTCCTATACAAATGAACAAAACCATTTATATAGCAAGTTTCAGAATACCCTATACAACTTCCAGTATAATAATCCGTCATACCACAATAATAAGTACACGATAAGCTTGACGGATCTGAGACTGATATAGACAACGATGCGAATTGTCTCCCTACTTCTCCCAAAGCCCCGTATCCTGAGAAGAAAATCGTATAAGTTCCTTCCGCACTAGGCACAAAAGTAGCCGTTCTTCCTTTCGGAGTGAGCGTTCCTTTGTCTGAAGGATAGACCTGCCATTTTATCGTACTGTCATTAAACGGGTTGTTTGCTCCGTCTGCAACAGTAGCGGTCAGGGTTACTGCCTCATTGACAGATACGGTGCTTTGCGATGATGCGAGTGAAAGTTTCGGCAGACTGAAAATAAACCATTGCGGAGAGGTATAGACCTTGGTCTTATCCAACAGAATGATTTTTTTGATGAAAATATCCAGTGATGCGCTCACATAAGCTTCTGCCTGAAGATACATATCCATCTGCGTGAACTGCATTTTCGAATAGCCCCAGCTTCCAATAAGATCAACTTTTTCGATAAGTTCAGCCCCGATAGCAGCATCTGTAATCGGCTCAACAGAAAGATTTCCGACTGCAACATCGTAAAATTTCACCTCAATATTCGGAATCAGCCTTATCCGTCCGCTGACATTCCCCTGTGCATTTGCGGTAATGATTAAGGATTTTTCAAAACTCGTAGAAAGAGGAATGGCAACCCACTGACCTGAAGCCGGATCATACTTTGTGCCGAATTCAAGCGCGGCTGAAGCTTTGGCATCGTAATTTGTCTCTACCGAGGTTGAAGCATTCGCGCTGATGACGGCTTTGAGGGTGAAAGTTACTTTCTGCCAGACCGGAACGCCGCCGAGCAGATACCTGCTTTTGTACGTTCTTTTGAACAGCGGAAAATCAACTTCTTTTTCAAAGCTTTTGCTTGCGCTGAATTTGTGAGACGCATCAAATTCAACGTTGATTGTGCCTTTTGCCTTTATTTCCGCGCCGGTTATGGTTATACCGTACGGTCCGCCGGGTACCCAACTGATGTCAGTTGCAAGTTCCGGCGTGAAAGCGACAACGGCTTTGACTTGCACTTCTTCCCCATCCCGTTTGACGCGGATATTATATTCATTATCGCCGGAGCCGGGATAGACGCTTGTATCATCTGCTGTTCCGGCATTATCCGTATGCTCGGCAGTCAGCAGATCATCTTTCCAGCGCATCACAGTCTGCCGGCTTCCGTCCGAGCGGACTGACCTCTGAGTAAGAACGGTTGACTGCTGAGACGCCTGATTTGTATCGAAAAGCGTGAGTTTGGTATTGACAGTTCCCTGACTCAGCACTTCGGACAATGCGGCGTCTTCAGTCTGAACGTCAATACTTGCGGATGAGGTATTCACCGAAGTTACTTTCCGCAGCAGGGTATTTTCTCCGACTTTGGTGAACAGGATACTTCCGGGCTGCGGAGGAGTAGCGCCTGCTGTATTTGCAAAACTGTATGTTGTTCCGTTCTGTGCGGTATTCTGAAGACCCAGATCCGAATCTTTGCTGAACTGTGCAGCACTGTTCACAATAACAGGCTTTGAAAATGTCTTTACAGTACCGTATCTGCTTCGGCTGCGATTTACGTTACCGTCATCGGCAGCAATCAGAACATAATACGTTGTTCCGGTTTCAAGACCCGAAACATCAGCCTGAGCCTGATCTTTTACG
>DYRC01000088.1 GCA_020718925.1 Desulfonema limicola | reverse complement strand
ATTACAGATAATTTATTATTGTTTTTTACAAAAATATGGTATTGATTTCGACTTATCCCGGCATCTGTTTGAAAAACAACGCAGCTTTCAGCAGTTGCTCTGCCTGAGCCGCAAAATTCTGGCTGGTGGATGCCATTTCTTCGGCAGATGTGGCATTTGACTGAATCGCCTGATCCAATTGCCGAATGGCTTTATTGACATGGCTGATACCGCCCGCCTGCTCTTTGCCGGATACGGTAATTTCTTCAACTAATTCGGCGGTTTTTTCTATATCCGGCACAATCTGCTCCAAAAGAGCGCCCGCATGTTCCGCGATTTTCACATTGGATACGGAAAGCGTATTGATTTCTTTTGCCGCTTTCTGACTATGTTCTGCGAGTTTTCGAACTTCGGCAGCCACAACCGCAAATCCCCTGCCATGCTCATGTGCTCGGGCAGCTTCAATTGCCGCATTTAATGCCAGCATATTGGTCTGTCGGGCAATATCTTCGATAATATGAATTTTATCGGCTATCTTTTTCATAGCGATGACGGTTTCAGCGACCGCTTTTCCGCCTTCGCGGGCGTCCTGAGCAACTTTGGCGGCAATCACAGAGGTCTGCCGGGCATTATCGGCATTGTAACTGATCATGCTGCTCATCTCTTCCATAGAACCTGAAATTTCCTCTATGCTTTCAGCCTGTTCAGATGTTCCCTGAGAAACCTGAGCAGCAGACGCGCTGAGTTCTTCGCTGCCTAACGCGACCTGTTCTGCTGATTTTTGGGCATGAACCGCAAATCGGCTGATATTTTCTATCATCTCATTCAGGTTATGCTTGATTGTATTGAAATCTCCCCGATATTCTTCAATAATTTTATCAGGAATATTTCCTTGTGAGACTTGGGCGACATACGCGGCAGTTACCCGAATCGGCGTTACGAGCGCTCCGATAACCGCATTGACGCCGCTGACAAGCTCCCGCCACGCGCCTTTAAATTCTTTCGTGTCTCCGCGGGCATCCAATTGTCCGTCTCCGATTGCCCGAATCAGCCCGTCTGTTTCGCTTAAAACATCGCGTATCTGTGCAGTCATTTCCGAAAGAGCGTTTGCAAGAACACCGACTTCATCTTCCCGCGCTCTGATCTTATCGCTAATATCCGTTGCGGATAAATCGCCATCAGCCACTTTTCGGATGAACTGCGACACCAGCCGTATCGGGCGGGCAATATTTTTAGATACGATCCGGATCAGCACCAGCGACATCAGCATAACGCATAAGCCCACGCCGATCTGACGCATGGAATCCTGCATAATTCCCTGTGTCAGCTTATCTTTAAGGGAAGACGCATCGGAGAGAACCACGCTTTTATCAATATCAATGATAACCGACCAAGGCGTGTCGGTTTTTCCAATTTTCAACGGAACAAACACATTCAATGTATCCTCAGAATCTTTGAGAAGAACTTCTTCTTTCCCGGAGATTATCTTTTCCATGTATTCCTGCCATTTTTCAGGCATGGCGTGTTTCAAGGGTCTTCCGATGAGATATGCGGTATTGCTGGCTGCGGCTACAATGCCATTATGACTGACAACTGAAATTCTGCCCGCACCGGAATAAAATTCCTTATTTGCCGCATCTACCAGCGATTGAATAAAATCCACCCGCAAATCCACGCCCGCAATCCCATAAAAGACATTATCTGCCGAAATCGGCGCAACCAGCGACATCATCCACACCTTTTTATCCCGGATGGTGTATTGATAAGGATCAATCACGCATTCTCTCTTGCGCTCACGCGGCAGAAGATAATATTCCCCCTTGCGGATGCCGTTGGCGTCTTTTTCAGTATTTTCATAATCTGTCGGCAGATCATATTGCACCTGCCCGGATTCATCCCGATTCAGATACGCGATAAATCTGCCACTCTGATCGTGATATTGAGTTCCGGCAAACACATCATCCAGATTATCAAACGCATTTTTTTCCCATAAGGTATAAACCCCCAAAAATATATCATTTTTCATCATGCTTCTGATGATTCCGACAGCCTGTTCTCTGGACATGGTGAAGGGCTGTTTTTTATCCTTGATTCCTGAAAAAACATTTGCCAAAGACGAGGCAGTATCCAATGCAGCCGCTAAGTGCATGTCAATTTCAAAAGATACTGCTTTTGCTTTCTGAAGAAGCTGTTCCCGTGCAACGGCAGTGGCAAACTGCCCTGATGATCGGATGACATATTCCCCTCTGTTCTGACTGGCAATCATGCCATAGCCTATCAGAATGACGATCATCATCAGAAAACACAGACTGAAGATAACACCCAGCCGCATTTGTAAAGATTTGAATTTCATTGTGATACTACCTGTTTTATTCTTTCAGAATATCCGTTATCACGGTATTGTCAGATATTTCTGACGGCTTGAAATCTTTTTTCAGCAGATTGTTTGATGACAGAAACGCTTTCAGATTTTCCAGATAGACGTGAAGTCCGCCGCCGGTTTTGTTTTGTTCTGAAAGCGTTTTGACGTCATGGATGCGGACTTCCGACATCATCTGCTTTAAGTCAGCTTGGGAATGCGGCGGCGTTCCCTTAAACGTATGACTGTTGAGAATTTTCATGTATTCGTTGATATTTGCCGGATCATGACACCATTGTACTGCTTTAATCCAAGCTTTCAATATCTTGGCAAGATCGGCTTTGGGAATGTCTTTCAAAACATCGGTCAATGCCATCATGCCTTCCGGCATCACGCCCGGATATGTCGCTGTGGTGGCAGCCACTTTGCCGCCGCCTTCTCTTTCAGCGCGTAAGGCTTCGGGGTCATAAGCCACAATCAGATCAAAGCGTCCTTCAATAAAATTATTGGTCAGCGTTTTCATTTTCATTTCAACGGGGCGGATATCCGAAAGTTTTACTCCGATGCTCATGAAGTACTGATTGAGAAAATAAGTTACCGCCGGAGTATTGTCATAGACCCCTATAGGTTTTCCTTTCAGAGCCGCCGGATCTTTATCTTTTCTCAAAATGATTTTATCACCGCCGTTGGACCAGTCTGTTTCGGCAATAATTGTAACAGAAATCCCCTGCATATACAATTCAACCATGTTTCCGATAGTTTCAAATGCGAGATCAATCCGTTTATTTTTAAAAACAGAACGAAGCTCGGGTCCATCGGAAAAACTAAACACCTTGACATCAAGCCCCTCTTCCTTGAAAAAGCCTTTGGCATCCGCAACATTGACAGGCGACCATCCTATCCATGCGGCAGTGCCGATTTTGTATGTCCGGGCATACGCACAGACGCTCAGACATATCGTCATCATCACAACACACACTGAAAGTTTTGTTTTCATATTGCTCTCCTTTGCGTTATTTCATCACATTCAGCCACAAAGAAATCGTTACGGCGGATAATACGGTGCTGGCAGAAATCGCGGACACGGCAAACTGCGCGTCTCCGTCCATTTCTTTTGCCATGACAAAACTGATGGTGGCAGTCGGCGAGGCAAGCAGAATCAGACCCGGCAGATATGCCCGCGCACTGATGCCGAACAGCCGGTACAGAAGAAATCCCACGCCCGGAAGCAGAACCAATTTCATCACGGTCGAAGATAGGACAGCGCCGATTCCATGCCGCATAACATCAAATGTCAGGGACGCGCCGATCAGCAATAATGCCATCGGCAGCGCAAGATCGCTTAAAATATCAATGGTGCGGCTGATGATGATCGGCATCCGGATATGCGCGGCAGAAAAGATAATCCCGGCAACAGCGGCGATGATCACGGGATTTGCCAATACATTGAGAAAAATCTTCATCCTGTTTTTTCCTGCCCCCGTCTTATCGGTGTTGAGATTCAAGGCAATGACTGCCAGAAGATTCTGCATGATCATCGTAAAACCGCCGATAATGCCGGTCTGCGCCAGCCCGTCTTCGCCGAGAAAGTAATATGATACGGCAAAGCCGATATAGCCGAGATTTCCGTGAAAGCAGCACTGCATAAACGTGCCGAATCGCCGGCGTTCCAAATGCCCCGCCGTTGCCGCAGCCCAACTGATCCCGAAAAAAATCAGCAGCGCAGACAGCGTAATCGCTAAAACGCCGACATGCAGTTGGGATGTCAGAGACGCTTTGGCAACCGAGCGGAAAATCATTGCCGGAATTGCTAAATAAAAAACCAGCCGATTTGCCGGTTCTGAAAATTCTTCAGGAATAACCCCGATGCGCCGGGCAATCCAGCCGATCAGAATCACCGCAAAAATCGGAAGCGTTGTGCCGATAATATCCATAATAATACAGCATATAAGATTGAGATGGCACTGTCAAGCGGCAGTAATTCTTAATTTACCCATCGGCTCATCAGAACGTCATCCGTATCTGAATGCCGCCATCGTCAATCTGCGTTTTGGCTTGAGGATAGCGTTTCTTAAATACATGCACCATCGTCCGATTTTCCGGCAAAACTGAGGCGGTAAAGCCTGCATAGCTGTTTTTCTTGGCAATACTTTCCAAAACTTCCAATAAATGCGAGGCTACACCCATGCCCTGAAAATCTTCTCTCACCACAAACGCCACTTCCGCATAATTGTCTTCTGCTGCCATGTATGACGCAATCGCCATGATTTCTTTGTGTCCTTTGTTTCTCACCATGCCGATCAGCGACATATTTTTCCGATAATCTATATCTGCCCATTGTTTTTGCGCCATTTCATGAGAAAAAATGCTGATTTTTCTGAAAAAACGGTAATAAATCGTCTCTTCCTTGAGCGAGTAAAAAAAATTGCGATAAGCAAATTCATCCGTAGGCAGCAGGGGGCGTACAGACATGGTTTTGCTATTTTTTAGTAAAATCCGGCGTTTGTATTCTTCCAAAAACAGCCAGTCTTCGCCGGGCGGAGGCAGTTGATCCGCAAAAATATAATGATAGCGTTTGGCAGCTTCAATCAAATCTTTTCGGAATTTGGGATGAGCAATCTGTGTCAGTTCCATCACGCGCTGATAAATGCTTTTGCCGCGCAACTGAGCAATGCCGTATTCGGTAACAATGAAATTCACATCCGCTCTGAGGGTTGCCACGCCCGCGCCTTCGCTTAATACCGGCACAATTCGGGAAATCGTGCCGTTTTTGGCGGTTGATGGCAGCGCGATAATCGAAAATCCGCCTTTGGACATAGCCGCGCCGCGAATAAAATTTGCCTGATCGCCGATGCCGCTGTAAAATAAATGACCGACTGAATCCGCGCAGACCTGACCCGTCAGATCCACTTCCAGCGCGGAACTGAGCGAAATCATATTGTCATTAAGTGCTACGATTGCAGGATCATTGACAAAATCTGCTGATCGGAAATAAAAAATCGGATTGTTATCCACAAATTCATAAATTTTTTCAGACCCCATGCACAGCGTTGCCACCGCTTTTTCCGGCATGAAATTCTTTTTTTTGTTGGTAATCATACCCTTTTCAAACAACGGAATAAACCCGTCACTGATCATCTGCGTATGAATGCCCAAATCTTTTTTGTCGTCCAGATATTTCATAACCGCCTCTGGCAGACGTCCGAAGCCCAATTGTATGGTTGCGCCATCTTCAATCAAATCAGATACATAAAAGGCAATGCGCTTTGCCACTTCCACATCCGGTATTGAGGGTATGTCTGTGAGCAAAGGCTCTTCATGCAGCACCAGCCAGTCAATTTCGTTGATATGCACAAAGGTATCGCCCCACGTCCGGGGCATCTTGGGATTGACCTGAGCAATCACCATTTTGGCATATTTGAAAGCGGGCTTTGTAACATCTACGGAAATACCAAGACTGCAAAATCCGAATTTATCCGGGGGACTGACCTGAATCAGCGCAACATCCAGTCCGATCTGATTACTTGCAAATAATTTCGGAATTTCAGACAAATATGCGGGAACATAGTCAATTTTGCCTTCAAACGCAGCTTTTCTCAACGGCGCGCTGATAAAAAAAAGCTTGAGTGCAAATCGCCTTAGAAAATCAGGGCTATCCATGTATTGCGCCAGCGTAAAAGACAGCATCTGATAAATCAGAATATCCTGCATATTTTTATCGCTGACCAGCGCATGAATCAGGTGCTGAGGCTCTCCGCACCCTGAGCCGATAAATATGCGGCTTCCTTTTTTAATCATTGAAATCGCCTGCTGCGCGGTCATAATTTTTGCAGAACAGCAATATTGAATATCCATATTACCTCCCGATGCTGTGAACAAGATTTTACTATCAAAGCACCCCTCCCCCAGCCCCTCCCCTGAAAGGAGAGGGGAGTCCTGATGATGTCTCCCCCTTCCCTTTCAGGGAAGGGGGCCGGGGGGTTAGGTGAGTTTGAAAGCGATTTGGTATTACTCAGTGATTCTCTTAATCTTTATCATAGTTTATCAGATTTTGAAAGGGAACAGAATGGCAAACCGCCTGCCGCTCATGTCATCATCCGATAACTTTATTTATTATTTTAATAGCTTAACCCTGCCGCAATTACCGCCTGTCCCAGCGAAATCCCGCCGTCATTTGTCGGCACAAGAGAATGCGTAAACACCTCAAAGCCTTTGCTTTCCAAGTTTTGGCGCAATCCTTTAAGCAGGATGATATTCTGAAATGATCCGCCGCTGAAAACAACCCGATTCAAGCCATTTTCCCTGCCGATAATAGCACATAAATCCGAAAACAGGCAGATCAATGAGGCATGAAATTTTCCCCCGATTTCGGCAGCGGATTTTTTTTGCATCATGTCCCTGACAATGCCGCGCACGATTGGCGCAGTAAGAATCTGATAAATATTTTTCTGCCTGATCCAGTCATAATCATAATGCGCCTGTGTGAGAATGCTTGCCATTTCCAATTCCATAGCCGCCTGCCCTTCAAAGCAGACCCGGCTTCGGATTCCCAAAATGCTTGCCACGCCATCAAAAAATCTTCCCATCCCGGAGGTGAGCGGGGAATTAAGCCGCTTTTTAATCATCTGAATTATCACATTAAGTGTTTTATCGCCTTTTTCTCTGAATATCGGCAGATCAAGCCCCTTAATTTCATCCCCGAAAGCATTATGAAGATACGATATAGCCATGCGCCAAGGCTCTTTAATGGCAGCCTCGCCTCCGGGCATAGAAACGTAATTCAGGTGAGCAGCGCGTTGAAAGCCTTTTTCATCAGCTATCAGAATTTCACCGCCCCATAAATTGCCGTCTGTGCCAAAACCCGTGCCGTCAAACGCAAGCCCGATAACAGGTCCGGCAATCTTATGTTCAGCCATACAGGACACAATATGCGCGTGGTGATGCTGAACGCCGATTTGCTGAATATTCTCCTGTTCCAAAGCGTACGCAGTACTGAAATATGCCGGATGAAGGTCATGCGCGATAATTTCAGGCTCAATATCAAGAATCTGTTTCAGATGCCTGATGGTCATCTTGAAAAAGTCATACGACAGCGGATTTTCCAAATCGCCGATATGCTGACTGATAAATGCCTTATCGCCTTTAATCAGCGTTACGGTATTTTTGAGTTCCGCGCCGCAGGCAAGAATGGACGGGAGTTTGCGCCTGAGAAATATCGGAGTCGGCACATAACCTCTGGAACGGCGGATAAATCGGGGCTTTTCATCCGCAATGCGAACAATGGAATCATCGCTTCTGAGATAAATATCCCGGTTATGAATCAGAAAATAATCCGCAATGGCAGACAGCCGCTCAAACGCCTCGTCATTGTCAATGGCAATCGGCTCATCAGTGCGGTTTGCGCTGGTCATGACAAGTGAGAAGTGAGAAGTGAGAAGTGAGAAGTGGGAAAGAAGGATATGGTGAAGGGGCGTGTAGGGCAGCATCACACCGAAATAATTGTTGTTCGGGGCTATGGCGGCTGATAAGAAATTCTGCTCTTTTTTTCTCAGCAGCACAATGGGACGCTGACGGGATTTCAGCAACGCTTCTTCTTCCGGCGATATATAGGCATACTTATGAATAGTTTCCATATCGCAGGACATCAGCGCAAAAGGCTTTTCTTCCCGGCGTTTACGCTCCCTGAGACGATTCACTGCCGCATCGTTGTGAGCATCCGCAGCCAGATGAAATCCTCCAAGCCCTTTAATCGCAAGGATATAGCCCTGTGTTAAGAGCAATGCGGCATGATGAATCGGATCACCTAACCCCCCACCCCCCTTCCCTGAAAGGGCAGGGGGCGCAACGGAAAAACTCCCCTCTCCGTTCCGGGGAGGGGCAGGGGTTTTGTTATCGTATAATTCGACATGAGGACCGCATTCAGGACAGGCATTCGGCTGGGCATGAAACCGCCGATCTTCGGGATTATCATATTCTGCCTGACACTTCCCGCACATCCTGAAATTTTTCATGGAAGTATAGCGGCGGTCATACGGAATATCGGAAATAATGGTGTATCGGGGTCCGCAATTGGTGCAGTTGATAAACGGATAGCGGTATCGCCGATCTTCGGGATTGTTCATTTCCCGAAGACAGTCTTCGCAAACCGATACATCCGGCGAAATCAGCGTTGATCGGTCTGAAAGTGGTTGGCTCAGGACAATGGAAAAATCTGTAAAGCCTTGTACTTGTTCTGAAATAATTGAAATATCCGTGATGCGGGACAAGGGTGGCGGATTGGCAGACAGTTCTTTGCAGAATAGGTCAATA
Source organism: Desulfonema limicola (assembly GCA_020718925.1). Lineage (GTDB taxonomy): Bacteria > Desulfobacterota > Desulfobacteria > Desulfobacterales > DYRC01 > DYRC01. The sequence continues at coordinate 4,571 of DYRC01000088.1, read as the reverse complement.
TCCGGCTCGCTCCCTTCAGCGCGGATAATCACGCCGGATGAGGTATTGGCGACCTGTCCTCTGATTTGCAGGCGTTTGGCAAGCCCATAAACAAAAGGACGAAAGCCCACGCCCTGCACAATGCCGTTTATGCTGATGTGTTTTGCAATCATAATCGCTGACTTTTTTGTCTTTTGTTCGTTTCATGGATAATATCTTACCGGAATATGCAGTTCATCTTCAACCTGTTTTGTATTCGGTCGAAAACAGTTTTCCCGGAGATTGCTGAACAATATCTTTGAGTTCCAACTGAAGCAGAATGCCGGAGAGCTTTCCCGCGTCCATATCAATTTTTCTGAGCAGATCATCAATATGAATCGGATAAGGAGACAGCGCATTCAGCACGATGGTTTCTTCAGAAGAAAGGGGCGGAAGTTGTGTATGAGGGATGTTTTTTCTTTGAATCGGATTCTGTGGGAAGAGTTCTTCCATAATATCCTGAGCATGTTCGACTAATTTCGCGCCCTGCTTAATCAGATTATGGGTTCCCATGCTCTTGAAGGAATGAATGCTGCCCGGCACGGCAAAAACTTCTCTGCCCTGCTCTGCGGCAAGGCGGGCGGTAATCAGAGAGCCGCTTTTCTGAGCAGCTTCCACCACCACCGTTCCCAGACTCATGCCGCTGATAATGCGGTTTCGTGCCGGAAAATGATACGGATCCGGCGGTGAATTCAATGAAAACTCCGAAATCACCGCGCCGTTTTCAATAATGCGATGAAACAGTTTCAGATTCTCAATAGGATAGACTTTTTCCAAACCGCTGCCTAACACCGCAACAGTTTTTCCACCGCCGGACATTGCCCCGATATGCGCGGCAGTGTCAATTCCCCGCGCCATGCCGCTGACAATGGTTATATTCAATTTTGCCAAATCTTCGGATAAGCGCTTGGCAGTGAATATTCCATAGCGCGTGGGCGTCCGTGAGCCTACAATGGCAATGTGTTGGACTGAACTCTCCAATTTCCCCATCACATACAATATCGGCGGCGGATCGGGGATTTCGCGCAACAGCTTGGGATACTGCTCATCTGTCAGCGTGATCACCCGGCAGCCCTTTTCCCGAATCAGATCGATTTCCCGCTTTACAGCATCGGTAATCTTATATTCGGAAATCAGCACTGCCAGACGTGAAGAAACGCCATCTACGCAAATCAGCGACGGATGTGCGGCTTCAAACACTGCTTCCGGGGATTTGAAACGCTCTATCAGCCGTTTGAACAAGAGATTTCCGATTCCCGGCACACTTTTTAGCCTGAGCCAGTGAATCAGCTTGTCCGTATCCCCGGATTCAGTATTCAAGTCGTTATTTGTCCTGCCATTCGAGAAGAATCGGGCTTGCCACATAAATTGAGGAATAGGTTCCCACAATGACGCCTACGGTCATTGCAAGGGCAAAATCGTGAATGGTTCCGCCGCCCAGAAATAACAGCGACAGGATAACAATCAGCATGGTTCCTGATGTTAAAATGGTTCGGCTCAGGGTTTCATTGATGCTGTTGTTGATAATCACCTCAAAGGGATTTTTGTATTGTTTTCTGACGTTTTCACGAATCCGGTCATAAACGATAATCGTATCGTTGAGAGAATAGCCCGTGATGGTCAGAATCGCGGCGATGGTTGTCAGCGTGATTTCTTTGCCCATGATTGAAAAAACGCCGAGCGTAATCGTAACATCATGGATTAACGCCACAATCGCACCCATCGCATATTTGAGTTTGAGTACCCAGAATAACGCCAGCGCCACCAGAAGCGCAACGCCGGTCAGCTCAAGCATTCCGACCTTGATATTCAATATTGACGAAAACAGCCATGAAAAAAAATACACGGAGGCAATGAGAATGCCGGTAACCAAAGCGCTCATCAGCCATTTGAACTCGAATCGCCCGGACATATAAATCGTGATAAAGAGCATGGCGTAAAAAATGGCAAACAATGCCTTTTCTCTGAGTTCCTGCCCCACCTGCGGACCCACAATTTCCATCCGGCGGATATCCGCGATTTTTCCGGTGGATTTTTTCAATGCTGCGGTTACCTTTGTTGCAAATTCCTTGTCCGTATTGAGCGAATGTTCGGCTCGGATCAGAAATTCATTGTCTTTTTTATCCCCGAAGGTCTGTACTGACGAGGTGATGATTTTAAGCGTATCAAGCCCTGATGTAATTTCATTGGCATTGACCGGCGCGTCAAATCTGACCTGAATCACCGTTCCGCCTGAAAAATCAACGCCATATCGGGGACCTTTGTTTGCGACCAGAAACCCAATGCTCGACAGGATCAGAAACAGCGACACCGCATAAGCAATTTTACGCTTACCGATAAAATCAAGGTTGATATCCGATTTGATAAATTGATACATTCTGTTCCCCTATATGCTTATGGATTTTACTTTCCGAACCAACAGGAAATAGTCAAAAATCAGACGGGTAACGAAAAGCGCGGTGAACATACTGGATATGATGCCCAATCCTAATGTAACCGCAAACCCTTTGATAATGCCCGTGCCGAATTGGAACAGGACAACTGCCGCAATCAGCGTGGTAACATTGGCATCCATAATGGTGATGCCCGCGCGTTCATAGCCCGCAGTTACCGCCGCATGAAAACTCTTGCCTAAGCGAAGCTCTTCCCGAATACGTTCAAATACCAGCACGTTGGCATCAACCGCCATACCGATGGTAAGAATAATACCCGCAATGCCCGGCATGGTCAGCGTTGCCTGAAGCGCAGCCAATCCGCCGCATACAAACAAAATATTAAGCAGCAGCGCAAAATCAGCCATCACGCCCGACATTCTGTAATATATCGCCATAAACAATACCAGCAGAAAACTGCCGACGCACATAGACAGAAAGCCTTTGAAAATCGAATCCGATCCCAAAGACGCGCCGACGGTTCGTTCTTCAATGATATTGACCGGCGCAGGCAAAGCCCCGGCACGTAAAACAATTGCCAGATCGCGAGCTTCATCCATCGTAAAACTTCCGGTAATTCTTGCCTCTCCGCCTGAAATTCTTTCCTGAATGGTCGGCGCGGAATAGACTTTTTTATCCAGCACAATGGCAAGCCGCTTTTTCACATTTTCACCGGTAACCCGCTCAAACAGTTTTGCCCCTTTTTTGTCAAAGCTGATGGACACATACGGCTCATTATACTGAGAATCTATCTGCACTTTGGCATCTGTCAGATACGCGCCGGTGAGAAGCGTATGCTTTTTCAGCAGAAACGGGGTTTTAAGTTCCCGCCGGGTGTCTTTATCATTTTTGACCTGATAGAGAATTTCGGTTCCCGGCGGCGTATTGCCTTTCAGCGACTCAGGGTCTTTGCTTTCATCTACGATTTTAAACTCCAAGAGCGCGGTCTTTCCCATTAAATCCTTAGCCCGTCTGACATCCTCAACGCCCGGTAATTGGGCAAGAATCCGATTATCCCCCTGACGCCGGATGTCCGGCTCGCTGACGCCGAAAGCGTCTATACGGTTTCGGATGGTTTCCATTGCCTGCTCGGACGCACTCTTTTTAATGCGCTCGGTCTCTTTTTCCGGCAAATCCATTCTGATGATCTGCGTATTATTCTCCGTTGTTTTGGACAAAATACGCATATTGGCAAACTCTTCATCCATCAGCTTCTGAAATTTATCGCCATCTTCAGGCTTGGTGATTCTGACAAGAATTTTATCATTGTCCACCCGCTCTGCCATAGCGCTCTCAATGCCTTTGGTTCTGATGGCATCCCGCATTTCCTGAGTGGTATGCTCAATCGTGCTTTCCACAGCCTTTACGACATCCACTTCAAGCAGCAGATGAAGCCCGCCCTGAAGATCAAGTCCGAGATTCATCTTCTTATAGGGCCATATTTTGGGGTTTGCCGTCGGCAAAATATAAACGGTTGCAAGAATCACCACCCCAAGGACTATAGCCAGTCTCCACGAAAGTTCTTTCAATGCTCCTTTCCTTTCCTAACTAAAAAATCTTATTATATTCAAAAATTCAGACAAGATACAGTTCATCTGTCTGTGCAGAGATTCATCGGTCTCCGGCTTTGCAGATTCACGTTTAACCGAAATTTCAAATTTGTACAAGAAATTTATCACATTTCAGCGTTGCAGATTCACATTTAACCGAAAATTCAGATTCACACAAGAAATTTGCCAACTCACCTAACCCCCCGACCCCCTTCCCTGAAAGGGAAGGGGGAGCCATCAGCACTGCTCCCCTCTCCTTTCAGGGGAGGGGCAGGGGCATTGCCATTAAGTTAAGACAGGAATGTCTGAATTTCAGTATTTTATGAAATAATAACTCTGCGGAAGACAGATTCATAACCGACTGCTTTTTTCAGTTTCCGATATCCGCAACGGATATCGGACGGTATCAGAATCCCCTCCGGTTTTTCGGAAACCGGAAACATACATTTATCCTTCCGTCCGGTATTCTAAAGACGCGTGTTATATGGAATGCAATATTTATGCCATAATCTGAAATCAATGTCAATATCATAAACTCGGAAAATCAATATTATACTGAAATTATATTATT